>JAQGMP010000468.1 GCA_028292285.1 Variovorax sp.
CCGAACGCGCCGCCCGGTACTGCGCATCCTTGCTCCAGGGCTTGCCCGATCGGGTCGACGGAAACAGCCAGTCCCCCAGGATTCCAGCCTCAGCCCTGACCTGAAGCCAGTGATGCAGCAGCTCCCCTGCCCAGGGCGCCACCGGCGTCTCTCTCGCTGCTGAATTCCCGTCCCCGGGAACCCCCAGCTTCCAGGGCCGGTCGCGCACCCGACCTCCCGGGACCACGGGGGAGGCCAGCACCAGCCCCCGCACATCCCCCGGCGTCAGCCCCGCGCCCAGCTGCGTGGCCACCGCCACCCGGTTGCGCACGTCCTGCCAGCTCAGAGGAGCCTGGCCATCCCGACGGGCACGCGATACGCCCGGCCGGGGGCGGGCCGAAGACAGGAATGTGATCAGCACCTTCGCCTCGACCACAGAAAGGAACTCCGGCAACGGATCCGCCTTGGACGACTCCGCATACCGAACTTCCGGATGGTCCGACAGCCACTGCGCCGCTGCCAGATTCGGGGCCGACCCTGTCTCAAGCGCATGGTGCTGCAACACCCGATCGATCAATCGCATGAACCGCAATGCATAGCGAGGGGAGAGCGACAGGTCAGAACTTTTCATCCCGAAGCGTGCCGCCTGAAACGCCTGCAGGTCCAGCCCGTCCAGTGAGGCCAGCGTCACCGCCGGCGACTGCCCCAGGCACCAGGCAACAAAAGCACCCCACATGTCCCGGTAGACCTGCACCGAGCCCGGCTGGCGCAGAAACCCGGACGCACGCCGATCGGCAAGCCAGCGCTCGAAGGCAAGCAGATGGCTCCGGGATTCGACATCTTCGAAGAGAGACAGAGTAGGCATGAAATACACTAACGGCGCGGTTTTTGAGGACGAACGCTAAGGCTGAAACACAAGATGGAACGGGCACGCTGAGTTAATTTGTGCGCGTGCCGTTAGTGTAAATAAAATGCGGCCTCACCTTGGTGAAATGAACACCTCGCCGTCTTGCACATTTGTCTGCCGGCTTTGAGAGGGCCATAGTTTTAAGCTGGCCGATGCGCGCGACAAGAACAATAAACCTTGCCTCGGCTCCGCCCTCTGGAGTCAGGCACACCACCAATCAAGATTTTTGCGCCAACGTCCGCCCAAGGTTTGTGCAATGAGCTCGCGTTCTTCCAGAGTCCGCGCTGCCGTTCCGCGCGTACGCCTGTGAGCTGCCGCGCGTGAGAGAGCGAACGGGTCTCTGACGAGCGACGGCTAGCGGCGTTTCGGCACGTGATGGCGGTCAAGCAAGGCCCTCAGGGCATCAGAAGCAAAAAAACGTGCTGGCTTGCTGGACTCGGGGTGTAAGTCTTCAAGTCGCGCAGTCTTATTGTTTGTCGTCCGAGCACGTCAGCTGACAAGCTCTTCAAGTTCAGCTTGTCGCCCAGCAATATAGCCTTCGTCTGTAGGCACGGGCGCGGACGAGCTGGCGCCGCGTCCTACCTATTGGAATACTCGCGACTTCAGCATTGACGATTTATCCGAAGGACTTTGTATGAACCGCAAGCCATTGACCGAATCTGATCAGCAGGCCTCGAAGGAGACGAAGGAGAAGCGCTCCAAGAGCGCCACGCCGCCAACTCCTCAGCAAGTCAATGACGCCGTGGGCAAGCAACGCGCTGCTGTGCCCGGCCATGCGCCGAAAAACAAAGGAAGTATCGGCTAGGGCCGTCCGAACTTGCAAGGAGGCCCAAGCTGCGGGCCCTTGCGCAATCACTTGGTATTACTTTTAGTGAGCGTCCATGGCAGCACTCCTCAGGAAGAATGCGGCCCCATTCGCGCTTGAAAAGGTTGCGGCGCGCGGTGCCCAGGTACACATCGGGCAAGTGCTGCTTCGCAAAGTGCTCGGGCACTGACCGGCCGACGGTCCTGTCTCGCGGGGTTCAGCCACTATATGGTGAAGCCAATCGAACATGTCTTTCCATTCGGTGCCGCGCCTGCAGGCCATTGTCAATGCATGATTGATCGATGCATCGGATGGTGGGCGCGCGATTACCCAGCGCAGCGCCGCCAAGCTCCGACCCGGTCAATTTGTCTGCGCCGGTCTGCGCGGCACAATAAGCAATGACTCGCCTTCGCCACCTCGCTGTCTTCGTCGAGGAAGTCGCCCCTGGGGAGTTCCGCTGGGCCATCCACGAAAAGATCGACGAAACCACCATCCGGTGCGCCATCGATTCGGGCGTGGTGTCTTACCCGATGTGGGTCGATGCATACGACGCCGGATTCGTCGAGTTGATGAAGCAGGTCGACGATGAGCGAATCGGGCCACGCGCGCCGAGGGAGGACGAAGACGGGGGGTCGGTCGGCTTAACATGGCCAAGACCCCTTGAGCCTTCGCGCGATCGTTACTGGGGCGGTTTTTGAAGGTGCGTGCCGCGAGCCCAGCAGCCCACACGAAGGGGATGCAATTGCCTGGACGTGCAATGCAGTCGATTTCTTCGCAGGATCGACGGGGCCCTTGAAAATCGCAAAACAGACCGCCCGTAAGGGGCTCGCGCGAAAACTCGGCCACCCCAGCATCTGACCGTCCGCCGACACTTCGCCCCCGCCGAATCTACAGAGATGGACGACAACTTTTGCGTCGGACGAGCGGTGACTCAGCAACGCCACCGCGCAGGCCGCGCAGAACGAAACCCACCTTCGTTGAAGCACTTTTTCGTAGATAGCGTGTGGCGCGCGGCTGCGTCAATGCGGCCTGAAGCCAGTCGCGCACAAGACGTTCACCGTCGAGCCGCTCTGCCCGTGCCACGCTACGCGAGAGCTTGCCGCTAACCCGCTGTACCACGGCTCAAATCAACACATGGTCAAGCATGAATCGATGGTCGCTGCCCCTTGTGGAATCGGCGCATTCCCACGACCGGCCATTGCTGCAGACTGTGCCCCGCTGGAAGACCTGGAGCCTGGGCTTCAAGCCAGCGTGGTGTTCAAGCGCGTCGATCAGCGCGAGGGCTGCGGGAGCGGCCGCCGGACCGAGAGGTGGTGTCGAATGCATACATGCTTCATTGCCTGAGTACCATTGGAGGGCCCCGGGGTGAGAGCCGGAGCTGCCGCGGCTCGGAACCAACGCCGCTACCGCTTAGCCCGCGTGATGGCATGCGATACTTTCCAGCCGCCGGCGCTGTCCTGCGCCGCGATGATCGCTAGCGTGTCGCGCAGGAAGCCATCGACAAGGGCGGCGTGCGAGAACTCGGCCCAAGCACGTGAAACACCATCGCTGGAAACTGAACCCCGGTCGAATACCCACGGTGCGGCGCTGACCTCGGCATTGGTGCTGCGGTGATCCAGCACCGCCACGGCAGCGCTGCCGGCCGAGCGGAAGCGGTCTTCGTTGTTGAACATGTTCATCGCGTCATCCTGCCGGTGTTAGCAGGGGCCACACGGTCGGTACATGCAACGCGCGGCCCTAGGACGCCGCTGACGGGCCGAGCTCAGGCCT
>JAQGMP010000472.1 GCA_028292285.1 Variovorax sp.
TCGAGTTCTCGCTATCGGGAAACACATGCAGCGCGCACTGCCGCAGCGCCTGCGCGAGCGGAGAGTGGGCGATGATAAAAATACTGTTCATGGATGAGAGCGATGCAGGTCAACGATTATGCGGGGCTGCGACGTGCCGACAGGCGTATGCCTTCGAAGAACGTTGCAGCCGCGTCATCGGCTGACGGCCTGCCGAGAACCATCGCCTGATAGACCGACACGCGGCCGGCATCGGTCACCCGGGTGAACCACAGGATCTCGGCGCGGTCGGGTTGGGCGGCGGCCTTTGCACCGGCGCCGTCTGCGGTCCGCACTATCGTGAAGCGGGACGACGATGCCGGGTCCGCACCGGCGACCGCCGTCACGGCTTCGGTCAGCAGCGCGCCCGGCCACTGCGCACGCGAGGAGGCTTTCCAGGCGGCAAGCCACGTGGCGGCCTGGGCAGCGCTTTCGGCGTCGGCGTGTGAAATGGCGAAGGTTGCGTCGCCCGCCGGGCAGCCGGTCATGTGGATCGCGATGCGCTCGACGCCGGGTATTTCGAGGGTTCGTGTCGCGCGGTCGGGCTTGCAGGGCAAGAGCGCGACGAGATCCCCGGCGACCGTCACGTCGCGCCAGTTGAAAACGGGGCTGCATGCCGACAGGGACATCGAAAACAGCAGACCGGGCAACGACCACCGGGCCACACCGACAACATTCAGAGTCATCGCCCGTAGCTTATCGCTCTCCCATCGCAAGCAAGGTTTGCGTTGTCGGAACTAAAATCGGCTCGCCCTTCTCTGTCAGGTCACCCATGAAAAAAATCGTCTACGCCGCCGCGACCGCCATTGCATTGGCCGTCGGTGCGGGTGTGTACCTGAACACCGGCACCGAAGCGGCGCCTGCTTCTACCTTCGTTCTGCTCGATGGCAGCAAGAAAAGCACCGACGACCTCAAAGGCAAGGTGACGCTGGTCAACTTCTGGGCGACGAGCTGCGTGACCTGCGTCGGCGAAATGCCGAAGGTGATCGCGACGTACGACAAGTACAAGGCGCAGGGCTACGACACGCTGGCTGTGGCCATGAGCTACGACCCGCCGGCGTATGTCGTGAACTATGCCGAAACGCGCAAGCTGCCGTTCAAGGTCGCCATCGACAACACCGGCGCAGTGGCCAAGGCGTGGGGCGATGTCGCTCTGACGCCGACGAGCTACGTGGTCAACAAGCGCGGCGAGATCGTGAAGCGCTACGTGGGCGAGCCTGACTTTGCCGAGTTGCACAAGCTCATCGAAAAGCTGCTCGCCGAGGCGTGACGTCGACCGCTCGCTAGCAAGTTGAACTCTGCCGGACTGCAGAAAGGCGCTACGGATTTTGTAGCGCCTTTCGTTTTCTGGCACGTCTTGCATCAATTTTTCTGCGGCAAGCCGAAGTCAAAACGAAGACAAAAGCCGCTGGATTTTGCTAATCTGCGCTTCCCGCCGATTGGCATTTTCTTTCGCCCGATGATCGCGCCCACTCGGCTCAGCGTATGAGCTTTTCGGTGTCTCGCCCCCTGCCGCTCTCCGACACGCCTGCGGTGGTGTTGGTCACGCCCGACGAGGCGATCGAACTGGATGCGACGAGGATTCTGTTTCGCGAATACGCCAACGCGCTCGGGATCGACCTCTGCTTTCAGAATTTCGACGAGGAACTGCTTGCCCTGCCCGGCGACTATGCAGAGCCGCGCGGCGCATTGTTGCTTGCCCTGGTCGATGTCAAAGAAGGCCATCGTACGCCGCAAGCGCCCATTCTTCGTCGCGCCAATGGCGCATTGGCGCACGTGGCGGGCTGCTGCGCCCTTCGTCCCATCGATTCGACCGACTATGCCAATGCGGCTGAGATGAAACGGCTGTTCGTTCGCCCCGGTTTTCGCGGGCTGGGGTTGGGACGCCAGTTGGCCGAAGCCATGCTGGATGCCGCCCGCAGCGCCGGCTACGGCTGCGTGCTGCTCGATACGCTCGACGACATGGAGTCGGCACGCGCGCTGTATGAAGAATTGGGGTTCGTCGAGGTGCCGCCCTACTATCACAACCCGATTGCGGGTGCGCATTATCTGAAAGCCGATCTTTATTGATCGGCTTTCAGATCTCCAGCGACGGCGCGGGAGCCGACAAGGCGTCCCGCCAAATGATCGCCAGAGTTATCCGCGTGCCTGCGCCAACAGCGTATTGGCGTCGCTCACTTCGAACTTGCCGGGCGCTTCGACATTGAGCGTCGCGACCTTCCCGTCCTTCACCAGGGCCGAATAGCGATTGCTGCGCACGCCCATGCCGCGGCCGGTCAAATCCAGCGTCAGACCCGTGGCTTTGGCGAACTCGCCGCTGCCGTCGGCCAGCATGCGGACTTTGGTGCCGGTCTTCTGGGCACGTGCCCAGGCGCCCATCACGAAAGCGTCGTTGACGCTCACGCACCAAATCTCATCGACACCTGCGGCCTTGAAGTCGGCCGCACGCTCGACATAGCCAGGGACATGCTTTGCGGAGCAGGTCGGCGTGAATGCGCCCGGCAGCGCAAACAGCGCGATCGTCTTGCCGGCCGTGGCTTTGGCGATGTCGACCGCGTTCGGTCCGATGCTGCAACCCTCGCCTTCGACTTCCGAATACTCCATCAGGGTGGTAGCGGGAAGGGTGTCACCGACTTTGATCATGCAAGCTGCTCCAGAAAATGAAAACGGCCCACATTGTGGGCCGTTTTCAGGTGCGCCGTAGCGCGTGCGATCGAAGTCCGGATCAGACTGCCGCGGCCTTTTCGACCAAGCGGGTCACAACCCAGTTCTTGGTCTTCGAAATCGGCCGGCTTTCGGTGATTTCGATGGTGTCGCCCAGCTTGTACTGACCGGTTTCGTCGTGTGCGTGGTACTTGCTCGTCTTGGCAACGATCTTGCCGTAGAGCTCGTGCTTCACGCGGCGTTCGACCAGCACCGTCACGGTCTTCTCACGCTTGTCGCTGACCACCTTGCCGATCAAGGTGCGCTTGAGGGATTTTTTAACTTCCGTCATGTTCACTCCTTACTTCGCGGCTGAGGTTTCTTGCCGCTTCTGCGCAAGAATGGTTTTGGCACGGGCGATATCGCGACGTGTCACGCGCAGCGTCGACAGATTCGTCAATTGCTGCGTGGCTTTTTGCATGCGCAGACCGAAATGGGCCTTTTGCAAGTCCTTGACTTCGGTCTGCAGGCCGGCGACATCCTTGTCGCGCAGCGTTGCGGCCTTCGACACTTTGACCGGCTTGGCCGCGGCGTCCTTCTTTTTACGTGTTGCCATCAGTGTTCTCCTCAGGCGCCGAGCTGGCGAGCAACGAAGGTCGTGCGCAGCGGCAGCTTGGCGGCAGCCAAGCGGAACGCTTCACGTGCGAGTTCTTCGGGGACGCCGACGATCTCGTAGATCACCTTGCCGGGCTGAATTTCAGCGACGTAGTACTCGGGGTTGCCCTTGCCGTTACCCATCCGCACTTCAGCGGGCTTGTGGGAAATCGGCTTGTCGGGGAACACACGAATCCAGATACGGCCGCCACGCTTCACATGACGTGAAATGGCGCGACGCGCGGCTTCGATCTGGCGGGCCGTCAGGCGGCCGCGGTCGATCGACTTCAGGCCGAAATCGCCGAACGAGACAGCGTTGCCGCGTGTCGCGATGCCGGTGTTGCGGCCCTTTTGTTCCTTGCGGAACTTTCTGCGTGCAGGTTGCAGCATGTTTTCTTACTCCGTGAGGACTGCCCCGGACGCTTTCGCGTCCAGGAAAGACCGATTACTCGGTCTTGGCACCGTCAGCTGCTGCAGCTGGCGCGGCTTTGCGGACGCGCTTAACGGCGGGTTTCGAGTCTGCACCCGGTGCTGCGGGAGCACCACCGGTCGCTTCTGCGGGCTTGTCGCTGCCATCGGCCGGCGCGGTGTTGCCACCGATCGGGCCACGGGCACCGGCGCGCGGGCCTGAACTCGGACCACGACGGTCCGAACCCGGACGATCGCCACCCGGGCGGCCATCACGACGCGGACCCCGCGGACGACGCTCGTCGTCCGGACGCGGCGTTTCGACGGCCGGCAGGTCGTTACGACCCAGCGTGTCGCCCTTGTAGACCCAGACCTTGACGCCGATGACGCCGTACGTGGTCTTGGCTTCCGAGGTGCCGTAGTCGATGTCGGCGCGCAAAGTGTGAAGCGGCACGCGACCTTCGCGGT
>JAQGMP010000474.1 GCA_028292285.1 Variovorax sp.
ACGACACCGAGTGCGCGGCCAAGCACGCTCGGAAGCGCGGTCACTGGCCTTGCACCTGGACCAGCGCGCCGGGCTTGCCGTCGGTCACCGCCGCGATCACCAGATAGCGGCGCTTGTCGTCACCCGCACCGCCCTGCACGATCTGCCGGATCGGGCCAATGGCGTTGACGATGGCGGAACCGGCGGGGTTGGTCATGAAATTGGCGAGTGGCTGCAAGGCGCCGCTGCCATCCGGTCGATCGGCCAATGCCAGCACGTAGGGCGACTTCGGCTTCAGTCCTGTGGCCGAAGCTTGCAGCACCTGCGTCAGGCCCTGATCGAACAGCGACACGCTGGTCGGGGCGTTTTGCATGTCCGCAGACGTGCCCGCGGCGGTACCGGTCGCGTTGCCGTCTTGCTGCAACTGCGGCGGTTGCAGCACCAGGTGCGCGGTCTGGCCGGCCACGCCCAGCGCCTGCAGGCCCTGGGTGCCATCACCCTCGGGAACCGCGTTGGGCACATAGGCGATGGCCTGCGGTGCCTGGCCGATCGGCACGTTGCCGACGACGGTGTTGGTCGCGGTGTCGATGGCCGCCAGCGCATCGGCATTTTCCAGACCGACATAGATGCGCGAGCCGTCGCCCGAAGACCACACGCCGTGCGGCAGCTTGCCGACCGGGATGGTCGCGACCTGCGAAAAATCGTCGGTACGGAACACCTTGACCTGGTTCAACCCACCGACGGTGACATACGCGAACGTGCCCCCGGCGGTGCGCGCGAAGTTGACGTGGTTGGTGATCGGGCCGGTGTCGAAACTCTTGAGCAAAGCGAACGGCGGGCGGGCGTCGAACACCTGCGTGCGGCCGACGTCTTTCAACGTGAACCAGACCTGCTTGCCATCCGGTGTGGCGGCGATGTTGGGGCAGAACGGGCTGTCCTGCTTCACGTGGCCGACGATTTTGTGCGAGGCGACGTCGACGACGACCGTCTCGGGGTTGAACGACGAGCAGACGTAGCCGTACTTGCCGTCGGGCGAGAAGATCTGCATGCCGGGCCCGCCCGGCGTGACGATGCGGGTCTTTTCTTCGAAGGTTTTCGCGTCGATCACCGACACGTAGTTTTCGCCGCGCACCGTCACCCACACCTCCTTGCCGTTGGGCGTGAAGAAAGCCTCGTGCGGCGAGCGGCCGACATACGTGGTGTGCTTGACCGCGTTGGTCGCGGTGTCGATGAAGGTCACCGAGTTGGAGCCGATCGACACCACCGCCAGCGTCAAGTGGTCCGGCGAGAACCCCATGCCGTGGACCAGCACCTGGCCGCGGTAGAGCGGGCTGAAGATGCCGGGCTGCGGATCGCCCAGGCGGATCACCCCCAACAGCCGGCTGTCGGCGGGATCTGTAACCGAGACGGTGTTGGAGAACTGTTCGGCGGCGTAGACGCGGTCGCGGTGGCTCACCGGGATGTCGGCAACGGCGGCTGCACCCGGCGCCTGGCCGGCTTGTGCCAGCGGTGCGGCCATGCTGAAAGCGAGTCCGAGTGCCGCACTGAGCAACGTGCTGACGAAGAGGGGGCGCGCAATCGTCTGAAGACGGGAATGGTTCATGGGTTGGCTCTCGGGTGGTTGTAGGTCAGGGGTTCGGGATCTGGGGCATGGAGGGCATCGCGCTCACTGCGTGGTGGTGCGCCATGCCGGCCGACATGGCTTGCGTCGGCGCAGGAGAGAACTGGGTCGGCGCGGGCGCCGAGGGCGGCAGCGGCTGGCCGAGCGCCAGATTCATGGCGGCGATTTCCTGCTGCTGCTCGACGATGATTTCCTGCGCGATGCGACGCAGTTGCTCGTTGTGGCCGTAGCGCAGTTCGGCCTGCGCCATCTCGATGGCACCCTGGTGGTGCGGGATCATCATGGCGGTGAAGTCATGGTCGACATCGCCGCTCGGCTTGACGTCCATCCCGGCCATCATCTTGTCCATGGCGGTCGCGTTCTCGGCGGCGAAGGCGGCCTGGACCGACTCGGCAATCACCGGCTGGGCGGCGAACATGGCCGTCGCGCCAGCCAGCGCCAGCACGGCGGACGAGCGTCCGACACGGCGCAGCGGCGAATGTCGAGAGAGCTGGAAAGGTTGCAAAGACCGAAAGAGCATGGCGGTGTCCTGGTTGAACACGCATCGACAAGCCGGGGCCGGGTGTCTTGCGCTGGACCCTACTGTCGGCAGCGCAGGTTGCGCACGCGTTGCGCGGTGGCGCCGAGCCGATGCAGTTGAAGGCGGGCCGGTTTCAAATGAAATGCGGCCCCGGCCCCACCGGCTGGCCTGAAGCTTGCAATCGCGCCTTGGCGGCGCCATCAAAGCGAACCCGGCGCCGCAAGGCGTCCGGGTTTCCGCTAGTCAGTCGACCCGATGCTTTGTATACAGTTTCGCGTACAAATTGGTGAACAGGAGATATCGGCATGACGGATTCACTTTCGCCCGGGGCGCATTCAGCAGTTCAGCCCGCGGTCCACCCTGTAGACCAACGCCTCCCGGCGGGCAAGCTGGCCGCCCTCGGCCTGCAGCACGTGCTGGTGATGTACGCAGGGGCCGTCGCGGTGCCGCTCATCGTCGGCCGCGCACTCAAACTGAGCCCGGATGAGGTCGCGCTGCTGATCTCGGCGGACTTGTTCTGCTGCGGCATCGCGACGCTGATCCAGTCGCTCGGTGCCACGCAATGGTTCTGCGTGAAGCTGCCCGTGATGATGGGCGTGACCTTCGCGTCGGTCGCGCCGATGGTCGCCATCGCCAATGCCAACGGCGGGCAGGCCGGCGCGCAACTCCTGTTCGGCTCGATCATCGGGGCCGGCATCATCTCGATATTGATTGCGCCGCTGGTGAGCCGAATGCTCCGGTTCTTTCCGCCAGTGGTCACGGGCACCATCATCGCGGTCATCGGCATCAGCCTGATGCGCGTGGGCATCAACTGGATCTTCGGCAACCCGTTCGGCCCGACGGCGCCCAGCGTGGTCGACCCGGCCTACACCAAGTGGCTGGCCGACGTGACCTCGCCCGGCAGCGCGATCCCGCCGGTGCCCAAGGGCCTGTCGATCGTGCCGACCGTGCCCAACCCCAAGTACGCCGACCTCACGGGCGTCGGCATCGCCGCGCTGGTGCTGGTGTCGATCCTGCTGATCGTCAAGTTCGCCAAAGGCTTCATCGCCAACATCTCCGTGCTGCTCGGCATCGTCATCGGCGCCGTGGTCGCGACGGTCATGGGCATCATGACTTTCGAGAAAGTCGGCAAGGCCGCGTGGGTCGACGTGGTGCTTCCGTTTCACTTCGGCATGCCGCAGTTCGATCCGTTTTTAATCTTCACCATGACGCTGGTGATGATCGTGGTGATGATCGAATCGACCGGCATGTTCCTGGCGCTGGGCGAAATGACCGACCGCAAGATCAGCCAGCAAGACCTGGCGCGCGGCCTGCGCACCGACGGACTCGGCACGCTGATCGGCGGCATCTTCAACACCTTTCCGTACACCAGCTTTTCGCAGAACGTCGGGTTGGTGGCGGTCACCGGCGTCAAGAGCCGCTTCGTCTGCGTGGCGGGTGGCGTGATATTGATCGTGCTCGGGCTGCTGCCCAAGATGGCGGCGCTGGTGGAGTCATTGCCCACCGTGGTGCTGGGCGGCGCCGGGCTGGTGATGTTCGGCATGGTGGCGGCCACCGGCATTCGCATCTTGTCGGGCGTCGACTTCAAGACGAATCGGCACAACGCGATGATCGTCGCGGTGTCGATCGGCGTCGGCATGATCCCGTTGATCGCGCCCAACTTCAAGCAATGGATGCCGCACAGCATTCACTCGCTGATCGAGTCGGGCATCTTGTTGACGTCGATTGCGGCGGTGCTGTTGAACCTGTTCTTGAACGGCGCCAAGCACGATGAAGAGGCGATCATCAATGCTGCGAAGCAGGCCGAAGCGCACTGACTGGTTGCTCGCCCCCAGGTCGCTGCGCACTTCGTGTCGCTGCTCCCACCCCCTGCCGGGGGCGACACCAGCGGCCTGGCGAAGCCAGTTCCGCGGTGTCTCTGGAAGGGCGCTGCTGGCGCGCGCGGTGCGGCGCGCCCCCCAGGGCTTTAAATCATTGCGAGTGGCCTCTTATGGCGGGGCGCTGGATGCAGCGCGTCGAGTTCGGCCAAGTCTTGTGCGGTGAGTTGGAGCTTGGCCGCTTCGAGGTTCTCTCGCAGATGGGATTCCTGCACTGCCTTGGGAATGGCGACGACGCCGGGGTGTGCCAGTACCCAGGCCAGTGCGATTTGCGCGGCGGTGGCGCC
>JAQGMP010000496.1 GCA_028292285.1 Variovorax sp.
TGTGGACCGCCATTGACGGCGCTGCCAAAGAGGGCAAGGGCGCCTACCTGATCTACCAGGAATCGTCGCTCGTGATCCGTGCGATCCGCGACTACTTCAACAACGACATCGGCGACATCCTGATCGACACCGACGACATCTACGATCAGGCCAGCCAGTTCATGAACCACGTGATGCCGGACAACGCGCATCGCGTGAAACGCTATCGCGACGACGCGCCGCTGTTCTCGCGCTTCCAGATCGAGCATCAGATCGAGACGGCCTTTTCACGCACGGTGAACCTGCCGTCCGGCGGCGCCATCGTGATCGACCACACCGAAGCACTGGTGTCGGTCGACGTCAACTCGGCCCGTGCCATCAAGGGCGGCGATATCGAAGAGACCGCCACCCGCACCAACCTCGAAGCCGCCGACGAAGTGGCCCGCCAGATGCGCCTGCGCGACCTGGGCGGCCTGATCGTCATCGACTTCATCGACATGGACGAGTCGAAGAACCGCCGCGAAGTCGAAAGCCGGCTGCGCGATGCGCTGCGCCAGGACCGTGCGCGCGTGCAGTTCGGCTCGATCAGCAAGTTCGGTCTGATGGAAATGAGCCGCCAGCGCCTGAAGCCGGCGCTGAGCGAAGGCTCGTCGATCCCCTGCCCGCGTTGCGGTGGCTCGGGCCACATCCGCGACACGGAATCGAGCGCATTGCAGATTCTGCGGATCATCCAGGAGGAATGCCTGAAGGACAACACGGCCGCCGTGCACGTTCAGGTGCCCGTGGAAGTTGCCTCGTTCCTGCTGAACGAAAAGCGCCCCGAGATCGCCAAGATTGAACTCAAGCAGCGCGTGACCGTGCTGATGGTGCCGAACAAGACGCTCGAAACGCCTAACTACCGGCTCGAACGCCTGAAGCACGACGACCCGCGCCTCGACCATATCGAGGCCAGCTACAAGATGGCCGAAGAAATCGAAGATCCGACATCGGTCACGCGCCGCTCGCAAGAGCCGACCAACAAGCAGACGCCGGTCATCAAGGGCGTGTTGCCCGATGCACCGGCTCCCGTCGTGGCGCCGAAGCCTGAAGTCGTGCGCGCAGCGCCTGTTGCGGCCCCGGTGCCGATGCCAGCGCCGGTGACGCCTCCGGTGATTGCCAAAGCCCCTGCAGAAACCGGCTTCTTTGCCAAGCTCAAGAGCTGGTTTGCCGCACCTGCGGCGCCAGCGCCTGCACCGGCACCGACCGCGGCTCCTGTGGAGGCGCCCAAGCCCGCACGCCGCGACGGACGTCCTTCGCGCGACGGCGAAGGTCGCACTGCGCGTGAAGGCGAATCACGCCGCGGCGGACGCGGCGGCGAAGGCCGCGAACGCGGTAACGGCCGGGACGGCGAGCGCCGCGGCGGACGTGGCGGCGAACGTCGCGACGGAGAACGTCAAGGCGGTGAGCGCCGCGAGCCGCGTGAAGGCCAAACCGAAGTGCGAAGCGAAGCGCAAACCCGCGAGCCGCGCGAATCACGCGAACCGCGCGAAGGTCGCGCCCCCCGCGACGGAGAACGCCGTGGCGGACGCGGTGGACGCCGCGACATGGAAGTGCGTACCGATTCGCCTGAAGCGGTAGAAGGCGTGCTTGACAGCGCTTCTGCCGTGGCGCAGGCGCCGGCGGGTGAAGCCGGTGCAGCATCGTCCGAACGCTCGCCGCGCGGACGTGGCGAGCGCCGCGAGCGCTCGGACCGTGGTGAGCGTAGCGATCGCAACGCAGATGCATCACGCGATCGCGGTGCCGATATGTCCAGCGACATCGTTGCGGGTGGCGACGCCGAGGGTGCGCCGAACGGCGAGCGCAACGCACGCGGTGGACGCGGCGAAGACCGGCCCGCGCGCAGCGAGCGCGGCGAAGGCCGACGCGAACGGCGTCCCGACGACGGTGCACGCCCGGTGGAGGAAACCGTGCAGCGGCCACAGGCCGAGCCAAGCGGCGAACTTGCCGAAGGCGTGCAACAGGACGATGCGTCCGGCATCGAAGTTCCGCGCCGCGAAGGCGACGAACGCCGAGGCCGCTCGCGCGACCGGTTCGGCCGCGATCGCCGCGAAAGGGCTCCGCGCGAAAGCACCGATGAGCAAGGTGTCACTGCGCTGGCTCCGGAGTCGCTCGTTCGGCCCGAGGCGTCTGAGGGGACAACCGAAGCGCCTGCTTCGTACTTTGCGCCCTTCCGGTCGGCACCAGTGGCACCGATGGCCGACACGCCTGCTGCGCCGCCAGCCAGCATCGCTCCCGTGGCTATTGCGACAGCGCCGACCGTAGCGACGACAACGGCAACAACGACGGCTCCCCGGTCCGACCGCACGCTGCCGAAGGTTCAGCCGTTCGAACTACCTCTTGCAGAGTTGGCGCAGATTGCCGAAGGTTCCGGCCTGCATTGGGTGAACTCCGATGCGGCGCGGATCGCGCAGGCGCAGGCCGCCATTGCTGCGGAGCCACGACCAGCGCATGTACCGCGTGCCCGTCCGCCCGCCGTGGTGCTGGAAGAAGGCTCTCTGGTTCTCGTAGAGACTCGACGGGATTTGGCGGGCATGACGCTTCCATTCGAACAGAGCGCTCAGCACACCGACTCGGCGCGCTAAGAAAAGCGCTTCCGTTTTACCGAGAGGGCGGCAATTGCCGCCCTTTTTTTTGCTCCGCGACAAGCCTGGCTGACCCGATTCGCCTGCTCTCGAGCACTGATTCGGCCCAATGTGCCTTTCCCGGCCGCTTGCCTCTGCCTTGCCTTGCCGGGCCACAGCCTCAGCCTCAGCGCTGCCGCACCGCTGTTCGCGCACATGCGACGAAGAGGAGTCATTTTCAGGCTGTTTTGTTCCCTTCGCATTTTGGTGAAGATACGGGTAATCCCCGAGAAATAGTTGGCAGAACGGCGCGCGAAAGCAACATTTTTTGTCTAGCTCCATTAACATCTTGTCATACAAAAGGACTACACTAAATCCTTCGAATGTTGCGGCGCATCAACCCATTGCGACATCGTGGGCAGAGGGTAAGTCTCCGATCTTGGTCGGAAGATGTACGGCATTTGCTGACAACACAAGCCATGCCGGATGTGTTCGAATTCTTTCGGATAGTAGTAAAGCGTTACACTGCCGCGCTGTGGGCAGAAACCCTTCTTAGGGGGACTTTCATGTTTCGTACTGACTCGAACGCAGATGGCAATGCCGTGCGGCGACCGACACCAGGAGGCGGAGGTTCGCCCGCTTTTCCGGCCCCGGTCCAGCCCAAACGCCTCACCACAGTGCAGCGCATGGTCAAGCGTTGCGTCGACGTCATCGGCGCGCTTGTGTTCTTCGCCCTGTTCGGCCCGCTCTATCTCGTGGTGGCACTTTGCGTGGCGATCAGCATGGGACGGCCCGTGCACTTCTGGCAAAACCGGCTTGGCGAGCGCGGTCAACGGTTTCGGTTTTACAAGTTTCGCTCCATGGTGCACAACTCGGAGGACGTACTCGACGAATTCCTGAGCCGCAACGACATGGCCCGCACCGAATGGGACACATTTCAAAAGCTCGAAAAAGATCCGCGCATCACGCCGCTGGGTCAGTTCATTCGCAAGCTCAGCCTCGACGAAATCCCGCAATTCTGGAACGTATTGAAAGGCGACATGAGCCTCGTCGGCCCACGCCCATGCATGGAGCGGCAACGCTCGTTGTATGGCAAGCATTGGCCTCACTATTGCTCGATGCGCCCGGGCATCACCGGTCTTTGGCAAGTCAGCGGACGCAACAAGCTTTCCTACGCCAAGCGCGTAGAGCTCGATGCACAGTATGTCGATAACTGGTCCTTGATACTCGACTTCCAGATTCTGGTTCGGACCGTCAAGACCGTGATCACCGGAGATGGATCGCGATGAACCCAATCAGGCCGGTCATTCTGTGCGGCGGCGCCGGCACCCGGCTTTGGCCGCTCTCGCGCAAGGCGCTTCCCAAGCAGTTCGCACCCTTGCTCGACGGCAAGAGCCTGTTGCAGTTGACGTTGGAACGACTGCGTGTGCTCAACACCGAAGTGATGTGCGTCGCAGCAGAAGAACATCGTTTCCTGGTCCAGGAAGCGATCGATGCGGCCGCAGTGCATGGCACGCAGTTGCTTGAGCCTGTCGCACGCAACACTGCAGCGGCGATGGCCATCGCTGCCCTGCTGTGCGAGCCCGAACAATTGATGCTGTTCGCCCCGGCAGACCATCACATTCCCGACGCGGCAAGCTTTGCCGCCACCGTTCGCAGTGGTGTCGAAGCTGCGCTAGCCGGAAACATCGTCACGTTCGGTGTGGCGCCTACCTTTCCGAGCACGGGTTACGGCTACATCCGTCAAGGCGACGCGCTCGGGCCGGACGGAGACATGGCCATCGCGCGACGTGTCGACGCCTTCATCGAAAAGCCGGTCGCCGCCGATGCCGTTCAACTGGTGTTGGCCGGCGGAAATTTCTGGAATGCCGGCATCGTGCTGGTCAGGGCGAACGTGCTGATCGAGGCGCTGCGCGCACACGCGCCCGACATTCTCGAAGCCTGCAAATTGGCCACGGTCGCACCGGAACCGGACGGCAGCTTCCTTCGCATGAACCGAAGCGCCTTCGAGAGCTGCCGCAGTCAAAGCATCGACTATGCGGTGCTCGAACAGTGCGACCACGTGGCGGTCATTCCATTCGCAGGTGTCTGGAGCGATGTGGGCAGCTGGAACGCAGTTGCGGAGCTCTATCCCGAAGACGCCGACGGCAACCGGGTTCATGGCCACGGTTTTTCTGTCGACTCGCGCAACACGTTCATCCACGCTCCGAATCGTCCGGTCGTCGCACTCGGCACCGACGATCTCATCATCGTGGACACGCCCGATGCAGTGTTGGTCGCGCGCGCCAGCAGCGCAGAGCAGGTCAAGAATGTTGTGAACTTGCTCGTCTCGAACGGACAGGTTCAAGCCACTGAGCATCGCCGCGTCGCAAGGCCTTGGGGGGCGTACGACAGCGTCGACAACGGCGAGCGTTTCGAGGTCAAGCGATTGAGCGTCAAACCCGGCGCCAAGCTGTCGCTGCGCATGCATCACCACCGTGCCGAGCACTGGGTGGTCGTAAAGGGAACGGCTCGCGTCACGCGCGACAACGAAACGACTTTGCTGCGCGAAAACGAGTCGATCTACATCCCGCTCGGCAGCGTCTATCGGCTCGAAAACCCAGGAAAGATTCCGCTCGAAGTGATCGAAATTCAATCCGGGAGCTATCTCGGCAAAGACGACATCGTGCGATTCGACGACAACTACGGGGTCGTCATTCCTGTGACCGTGCCAAGAAAACACGCATAAACCGACCGCCCTGCGCCATGCGCGTGGCACGACCTACCGAACTGGAGCACCTATGAGCCTGCCTTCCAATACATCGAAGCGAATTTACGTTGCTGGCCATCGCGGCATGGTGGGCAGCGCGATCGTTCGCGAGTTGCGCTGTCGCGGCTTCGCAAACATCGTGACGCGCACCCGTAGTCAACTCGATCTGACCAACCAGAGCGAAGTCAAAGCCTTTTTCAAAAGCGAGGCAGTCGACGAGGTCTACATGGCGGCAGCCAAAGTTGGCGGCATCCATGCGAACAACACTTATCCGGCCGAGTTCATCTATTCGAACCTGATGGTGGAAGCCAACGTCGTGCACGAAGCGTGGCGGGCCGGCGTGACCAAGCTGCTGTTTCTGGGATCGAGCTGCATCTATCCGCGACTGGCACCTCAGCCGATGGCCGAGAACGCATTGCTTTCAGGTTCGCTCGAGCCCACCAATGAGCCCTATGCCGTTGCCAAAATCGCCGGCATCAAGCTGTGCGAGAGCTACAACCGCCAGTACGGCACTGACTACCGCAGCGTCATGCCGACCAACTTGTATGGCCCGGGTGACAACTACCACCCTGAAAACAGCCACGTTCTGCCGGCGATGATCCGTCGCTTTCACGAAGCCAAGCTGGCAGAAACGCCGCAGGTCGTGATCTGGGGCACCGGTTCGGCCAAGCGCGAATTCCTGTACGTAGACGACATGGCCAAAGCCTGCCTGCACGTCATGGAGCTGTCCTCGGATATCTACAAGGCCAGCACCGAGCCCATGCACAGCCACATCAACGTCGGCACCGGCGAAGACCTGTCGATCGCCGACCTTGCACGCCTGGTCGGCAAAGTCGTCGGCTACGAAGGAGAGATCGTTCAGGACGTGAGCAAGCCGGACGGCGCGCCGCGCAAGCTGTTGAACGTCGACAGGCTGAACCATCTGGGCTGGCAGGCCAGCACCGAACTCGGTGCCGGCATTGCGCTGGCTTACGAAGATTTTCTCGAAACCACGCAATCCGTAGAGCACGCCCAATGACGTTCAAGAAAGCCCTGATCACCGGGATCACCGGTCAGGACGGCTCGTATCTCGCGGAACTGCTGCTCGAAAAGGGCTATGAAGTGCACGGCATCAAGCGCCGAGCTTCATCGTTCAATACCGAGCGTATCGATCACTTGCTCGAAGACGCGCCGGACCACGATCGTCGTCTGCACATGCACTACGGCGACCTCACCGACACCAGCAACCTGACGCGCATCGTTCAGCAGGTGCAGCCTGACGAGATCTACAACCTTGGCGCTCAGAGCCATGTGGCGGTGAGTTTCGATTCTCCCGAATACACGGCCAACGTCGACGCCATGGGCACGCTTCGCTTGCTCGAAGCCATTCGACTGCTCGGCCTTCAGCAAAAAACCCGGTTCTACCAGGCCAGCACCAGTGAGCTGTACGGTCTCGTTCAGGAGATTCCCCAGCGCGAGACGACGCCGTTCTATCCGCGCAGTCCTTACGGCGTTGCCAAGCTGTACGCGTACTGGATCACCAAGAACTACCGCGAGGCTTACGGGATGTATGCCTGCAACGGCGTGCTCTTCAACCACGAGAGCCCGCGCCGTGGCGAGACCTTCGTCACGCGCAAGATCACGCGCGGACTGACCAACATCGCCCAAGGTCTGGAGCAATGCATCTACATGGGCAACCTGGATGCACTGCGCGACTGGGGCCATGCACAAGACTACGTCCGCATGCAGTGGATGATGTTGCAGCAGGAAGAAGCGCGCGACTACGTCATCGCGACGGGCGTGCAATACAGCGTGCGCGACTTCATCTCGAAGACGGCGGAGCAGCTGGGCATCACGCTCGACTTCGTCGGCAAGGGCGTCGAAGAAAAGGCGATCGTGCGCAAGATCACCGGCGACAAGGCGCCCGCCATTCAGGTAGGCCAGGTGTTGGTGGCAGTCGAAGGCCGTTACTTCCGTCCCGCCGAAGTCGAAACCTTGCTGGGCGACCCATCGCTGGCCAAGTCGGACCTGGGCTGGGTGCCGCAGATCACCCTCGACGTCATGATTGCCGAGATGGTGGCGCACGACCTCGACCGCGCCAAGCGACATGCCTTGCTGAAGACGCACGGTTATTCGATGTCCGTCAGCAAGGAAGATTGAGCGCATCCCATGGTGATTTCTCCACGTCGTTTTGCGAGCAACGCCGCACTTTCCGTGCTGCAGGTGCTCGTCTCCGGCGTCATCCTTTTTTTGCTCTATCGCTATCTGCTCAAGCATCTCGGTGCCGAGCAGTTGGGCCTGTGGTCGGTGCTGCTGGCCAGCACGTCGTTTGCTCGACTGAGCGATTTCGGATTGACCGGCGGCGTGGTCAAGTTCGTGGCACGATACCGTGGAAAAGACGATTGGGTCGGCGCTTCGGAAGTCGTTCAGACGACGGTACTGACCATTGCCGGGGTAATGGGTGTGGTGCTGCTGGCCCTCTATCCGCTGCTCATTCACATCCTCAACTGGACGCTTCCGGCCGCCTCGATTCATGAAGCACGCAGCATCCTGCCGTGGGCGGTGCTGAGTGTTTGGGTCGGCGCCATCGCAGGTGTGTTCCAGGCTGGCATCGATGGTTGCCAGCGCGCCGGATTCAGGCACCTTATTTCCATAGGCGGGAACATCTTTTTGATCGTCTGCGTGATCTGGTTCGTCCCGCGCTATGGGCTGGAAGCCCTCGCTCGCGTGCAAGTCGCGCAATGGGCCGTGGTCGGTCTGGCGAACTGGGTGGTGCTGCGTTTCCTCATGAAGGAACTGCCGCTTGTGCCGTGGCACTGGTCCAAGCCGCGTTTCAAGGAAATGCTTGGCTACGGGCTCAACTTCCAGTTCGTGATGATCGCTGTCATGCTGTGCGATCCCGTCACCAAGATCCTGATGAGCCGGTTCGGTGGTTTGAGTTCAGCGGCGTATTACGAAATGGCGAGCCAGCTCGTCATCCGGGTCCGGACGCTGCTCGTATCGGCCAACGCAGTGATCGTGCCGGTCATTGCAGAGCTGCAGGAAAAGTCTCCTGAAAAGCTGCGTGACGTCTATGTCCGCGCCTACGAAACAGTGTTCTTTCTGGCGCTGCCCGTGTATGCGGGCATGTTCCTGCTGCTGCCGCTGGTGTCGGAAGTCTGGATCGGCCGCGTCGAACCTCAATTCATCATCTTTGCCGCGATTCTGATCGGCACTTACTTTCTGAACAATCTGGAAGTGCCGGCGTACTTCGACAACCTCGGCACCGGCGAACTGGGCTGGAACAGCGTGGCCCACTTCACGATGGCCGGCCTGAATGCCGCGCTGGGCGCGCTGTTCGGCTACCTGTGGGGCGCTGTCGGCGTCGCGGCGGGCGCCTCCATCGCGCTGCTGGTTTCGAGCGCCATGGTGCTGTGGGTCGTCAACCGCAAGTACAAGGTGCCGATGCGGCAGTTGATACCCCGCGATCACCGCCTGATCGCCTTGGTGATCGGCTGCGTCACCATCGCCGGCATCGCATGGCTGGCGTGGATCCAGACCCAGGGCCTCAGCATCGTCATGAACACGGGCATGTCGGTCGCGGCATTCGTGGTGGCCTACATTGCGGTCGGCTGGAGGCACCCGTATCGCCATCAACTCGAGCGCTCCTGGCGCGACCATTTCTCGGGAACCGCCAAATGAGCACAGCCGTCGCATCACCCATCTCGATCTCGATCTCTTCACTGCGCGTGATGTGGATCGCGCTGGGCATGCTTGCGGCGCTCAAAGTTAACGTGATCGGCGAGATCTACATCGGCGAGGTGCTGTCGCTGGTCGCGTTGCCTTTTCTGATGCTGAAGCGACGGGTGGACAGAAACGTCGCTTTCGTCATCGCGTTGGCGGTTTTCTGGAGCGCGGGCCAGTTCATTTCGGACCTGATCAACCAGACCGATCGCAACCTGTCGCTGAAGGGCGTGCTGGCGCCCCTGGTGTTCGCGGCCACGATCGGCTCAACGATGATCCTCTTCGACCGCTACCCGAAGCGCATGCCGTCCCTGCTGCTGGGGGCCGCCCTCACGCTCTTCATCGAGGTCGTCGTTGCGCCCACTCCCGAGCAGCTTTACGAACCCTGGAAGTGGGGCTACGGCGTTGCCACGCTGGGCGTCGGGCTTGTTTGGCTTTCGTTCTTCCATGTTCGCAGCCTGCTTCTCATGAGCGCTGCGGTGCTGGCCTTTTTCGTCGCCTGTATTCTTGCCAGCGCCCGCTCGCTCGCCATGATTCCTCTGGCGGGCTTCGCTGCATATGTTTTTTGGCACACCAACGTCGCGCGCGGCGCAAAGCGCTGGCTGACCGGTCGCTTCGGGCCTTTCAAGATCGCCGCGCTCGTTATCGCCGTGACCTGGGCGCTGAACACGGGCCTGACGGCGTTTTTCTCGTCCGGCATGCTGGACCCGTTTCTGGCGCCGGAAGTGGCTGCAAAGTACAAACAGCAGGCTTCAGCCGATGTGGGGCTGCTTCTTGCCGGCCGGTCTGAATCGCTGATTTCCATCCAGGCCTATCTCGACGCGCCGATCGTCGGCCATGGTTCCTGGGCGCAAGACAAGTCCGGCTACATCTCGCGGTACACCGCGCTTTTGTACAAGCTGGGAATCAGCGACAACCTGAACAGTGACGACGCTACCGACCTCGCGCTC
>JAQGMP010000509.1 GCA_028292285.1 Variovorax sp.
GCTCGATTCATCCGCGGTGGCGTCGAACGACGACGAACCCAAACGTGGCCTGCTCGGCCGCGTCTTCAGCGGCTGGTCCCGCAAGCGCTGAGCCGTGGCCATCGCGCAGCTTCCATCGATTGCGGCGTGCCGGTTGTGGCACGTCGATCTCGACGATGCTGCCGCGACGCAAGCGAGCGACTGCCTGTCGGACGACGAAAGCGCCCGCGCGGCGCGCTTCGTCTTCGAGCGCGACCGGCGCCGCTATGTGGCGGCGCACATCGCGCTGCGGCAGACGCTGTCGGTGGAGACGGGCGTGCCTGCGGCCGCGCTGGCATTCGATGTCGGTGCATTCGGCAAGCCATCGCTCGCCGTACCCTCGGCGCTGCGCTTCAATCTCAGCCACAGCGCGGGAGCCGGACTGATCGCGATCAACGACGCCAATGACGCCGATTGCGCCGCCGGGATCGGCGTCGACGTCGAGGTGCTGCGGCCCCTGTCGTACTCCGCGGCGCTGGCAGCCGAATACTTCACCGATGCCGAGCAGCAAGGCCTGGCCGCTACCGCCCCCCCCGATCGCGACCTCGCCTTCTTGACGTGCTGGACGCGCAAGGAAGCTTGCGTCAAGGCGCTCGGACTCGGCCTGAGCGTCGACACCCGTTCATTCGAAGTGGGCGTGAGCCCGGGTTCGAAAGACGTCGTCATGGCAGTCTCCGGGCGAAGCGAAACATTGCAGGTGCACTCTTTCCGGCACGGCCGCGTCCTCGTGTGCGCAGTCGCCAAGGTGGTGGTCGACACCCCATCCGCCGCATCCTCATCCACCGTATCGATCGAAAAGGAATTTGCGTGATCCCCTTGCTCTTCGGGCAGCCGTCACGACAGCTTTTCGGGCTGTATCACACCCCCGAAAAAAGCAGTGACCTGGCGGTGCTCATCTGCCCGCCGTTCGGCCAGGAGGCCATTCGCACCCATCGTTTCTTTCGCGTGCTGTCGGACCGCCTGGCACGCGGCGGTGCCGCGGTGCTGCGCTTCGACTTCTACGGCAGCGGCGACTCGGGCGGCGCCGACGTCGATGGCGACTTCGAAGGCTGGTGGCGCGACATCTGCCTGGCGCACGACGAGTTGCTGCGCCATGCCGGCGGCCGGCGCGTGGTCTGGCTCGGCTCCCGCATGGGCGCGACGCTGGCCGCCATGGCCGACCGAAGCGGCCGTTGCGAGCCCGATCGGCTCATCCTGTGGGACCCGGTTCTGGACGGGCCTCGCTACCTGGAAAGCCTGCGGCTGGCGCATGTCGAGGCGCTCGAGCGCTCTTACTTCATGCCCGACAGGGCCTGGCGCAAGCGGCTCGAAACCGAAGCCGAGGCCTACACCGACGAAGTGCTCGGCGTCGCGATTTCGCCCGAGTTGCGCCAGCAGTTCCGTTCGCTCGCGCCCGAGGCCGTCAAGGCGCCGGCGCACCGCACGGTGATGCTGGCCGACCCCGATGACCACACGGCAAACAAGTGGGCGCAATCGGCGATCGCAAGCCACGCGCCCCTGCGCGTGTCGAGCTTTCGTCATCTCCTGAACTGGACAGCCGACCCGAACGCCGAGAATCCGGTGGTTCCTGGCGAAGCAATCCAACGTTTACTGGCAGAAATAAATGAATGAAGTCAAAGAATTTCCGGTGCTCTTCGGAACCGATGGTTCGCTCATGGGCATGATTTCGACGCCGGCCGGAGGCCAGGTCGAACCCGTTGCCTGCGTCTTCTACAACATGGGCGGCAACCATCGCGTGGGGCCGCGCCGCATCAACGTCAAGCTGGCGCGCCAGTTGGCGCAGGCCGGCGTCAGCAGCATTCGCTTCGACCTCGCCGGGCTGGGCGACAGCGGCCCGGCGACAGGTTCCCTGACCTTCATGGCCCAAGCCATCGTGGATGTACGGGCCGCCATGGATCAGATCCAGGAATCGCTTGGCATCAAGCGTTTCATCCTGATGGGCCTGTGCTCCGGCGCACCGAGTTCGCTCGAGGCCACCGTCGCCGATCCGCGTGTGGTCGGGCTGCTCCAGTTCGACGGCTACGCGTTCCCGGGACGCCGCGCGCGTTGGGAACGTGCGCTGCGCCGTGCGCTGTCGGTGCCGACCAATCCGATCATGATTCAAAAGACAGCGCGCTGGATCAAGCGCAAGCTGGCGGGCCCGGGCGCACAAGAAGGCGAGATCTTCACCAGCGGTACGCTGGAAGACAAGGCGAAGGTCTTCGTCGACTGCATGAACGTCGTGGCCGAGCGCAACATTCCGGCGCTGCTGCTGTACACAGGCACATTGAACTCGGTCGACCGGCATCTGGACCAGCTGGGGCCTTTTGCCGACGAGAAGTTCGCCAAGCACGCCGAGTACGTTTTCATCGGCGAGATGGACCACAGCCTCACGTCGCAGGCCACGCAGCGAACCTTTTTGAAAGTGGTAGGCGACTGGACCTTGCGCACGGTGCACGGACGCGCCGCGACGGCGGCCAGGCCGGTACCGAAACCCGAGCCGAGCCCCAGCGGGTTCGGCACGCTCACCTCGCAAAAACCCAAGTGCGCCGCGCCGCGCGCCATGGCGACCAGCCTCTGAAGGCTGGCCTCGGTCAGACCGCGACGCCGGGCGCCGGCGTGGCGGACGCCTCGCCAGGCAGCTTCTGCATCGGCCCGGTCCCGCTGTAGCGATCGAGCGCCAGGTAGATCGCCGGCGTGATGTAGAGCGTGATCACCTGCGAAAACAGGAGCCCGCCGACCACCGCGACGCCCAGCGGCTGACGCAGTTCGGCACCGGCACCGAGTCCGAGTGCCAGCGGCAAGGCGCCCATCAACGCCGCCAGCGTCGTCATCAGGATCGGCCTGAAACGCAGCCGGCACGCCTCGCGAATCGCATCGACCGGCGCCATGCCTTCGGTGCGCTGCGCATCGAGCGCGAAGTCGATCATCATGATGGCGTTCTTCTTCACGATGCCGATCAGGAGCAGGATGCCGATGGTGGCGATCAGCGTCAGGTCGAAGCCGAACAGCTTGAGCGAGAGCAAGGCGCCGATCGCCGCCGAGGGCAGCCCGGCCAGGATTGTCAGCGGATGGATGTAGCTCTCGTAGAGCACCCCCAGTAGCACGTAGATCACGAGCACCGCCAGGATCAGCAGCACCGCCTGGCTCGACTGCGAACTCTGGAACACCGCCGCATCGCCGCCGTAGCTGGTGATGATCGATGGCGGCATCTTGATCTCGGCCGTGAAGCGGTCGATCTTGTTGGTGGCATCGCCCAGCGGCACGTTCGGCGCCAGGTTGAACGACACCGTCACCGCTTGCAGTTGCCCCTGGTGATTGACAGAGGTCGGCCCGACCGTGCGCTTGACCGTGGAAAAGGCCGACAGCGACACCAGCTGGCCGGCCCGGTTGCGCACCGACAGGCGCGACATGTCGTCCTCGAACTGGCGGTCATCGTCGGAGGCCGAAAGAATCACCTGGTAGGTGTTGCTCGCGCTGTAGATGCTGCCGATCTGCCGGTCGCCATACGCGTTGTAGAGGGCAGTGCGCAAGTCGCCCACCGACACGCCGAGCACGCCCGCCTTGTCGCGGTCGATGTCGAGCGTCGCCTGCAGCCCGCGGTTTTGCGAATCGCTCGTGACATCGCGGAAAGCGGCATCGGCGCGCATGCGCTCCATCAGCTTGCCGGCCCACTCGCCCATCTCGCCGGCGCTCACGCTTTGCAGCGTGTACTGGAAGCGCGCCTTGCTCTGGCGCCCGCCGAGCCGCAGGTTTTGCACCGGTTGCATGTAAACGGCGATGCCGGGAATCTCGCGGAAGCGCTTGCGCAGCGACTCGAGCACCTGCGCCATCGGCGGGCGTTCGCCGCGCGCCTTGAGCACCGCGAACAGCCGGCCGGAATTCTGCGTGGCGGTCGGGCCGCCGACGCCGACGAAGGAGTTGACGTAGTCGACACTCGGGTCGGCGCCCAGCGCTTCGGCCACGCGGTCTTGCAGCACCTTCATCGCGGTGAACGAAATGTCTTCGGCCGCCTCGGTGGTGATCTGGATCTGACCGATGTCTTCTTCAGGAAAGAAGCCCTTGGGAATCGTCACGAACATCCACGCCGTGAGCACGAAGGTCAGCGCCGCGACGCACAGCATCACCGGCCGGTGCAACAACGTCCAGTCGAGCGTGCGCATGTAGTTGCTGTGCACCCATTGATAGCCGCGCTCGAAGCCGCGGCCGATGGCGGTGCCGGGTTCGGGGTGCTGCTCTTCATGATCGAGCGCGCCCTCTTTCACCTGTACCTGTTTCAACAGGCGGCTGGCGAGCATCGGTACCAGCGTCAGCGACACGATGGCCGACACCAGCACCGCGAGCGCCACCACCACCGCGAACTCGTGGAAGAGCAAGCCGATGACGCCCGGCATGAAGAACACCGGGATGAACACCGCCACCAGCGAGATCGAGATCGAGACGATGGTGAAGCCGACTTCGCGCGCACCGCGCAAGGCAGCGGCGTAGGGCTCCATGCCCTTTTCGACGTAGCGCATGATGTTTTC
>JAQGMP010000518.1 GCA_028292285.1 Variovorax sp.
GAAAGGTTGTTGCTCGCGAAGATCGCGGTGGGCGGCTGCGCCAAGGCCAGCAAGCCCATGGCGGCGATGTAGCCGTCGTCCGCGCCGAATCGAGCCGCTCCGACGAGTGCGCTCTCGATCGGTATTCCGGCCTCGGTCAGGGCTTCGCAATACCCTTGATAGCGCTCCTTCGCGGTTGACAGGCTGCTTCGGCCGGTGATCAATCCGATGCGGCGATGGCCGAGAGCAATCATGTAGCGGACCGCGTCGTGAGCCGCCACCACGTTGTCGATCACCACCGCGTTGGCGGCGACGCCATCGAGCAGGCGGTCGATCAGCACGACCGGCGTTCGGCGGTTGTCGATCAGGGCACGCAATTCCGGCGTTTCCCCTGAGGTCGCGACGATCAGCGCGTCCACCATGCGGTCCGACATGAGCCGCAGATGCAGCCGTTCCTTTTCCGGGTCTTCGTCGCTGCAACACAGGAGCACGCTGTATCCGTGGTGGTAGGCGACTTCCTGGATCGAGTGGATCACCGAAGTGAAGAACGGATTGGTGATGTCCGCGATCATGAGTCCGATCGTTTTCGTCGAACCCGTCTTCAGGCTGCGGGCGATGGCGTTGGTCTGGTAGCCCACGACCTGGATCGCGTCCAGCACACGTTGCTTGCGAACCTCGCCCACCGGCGCAGAGTCGTTGATGACCGCGGACACCGTGGCAAGCGAGACCTCCGCGATCCGGGCGACGTCGACCATCGTGGGCGCGCGTCGCGCAGGCGCCTGAGGGTCCACTGCCGGCGCCGCGACCGCGCTGAGATTGAAACGTTTCGCCATTGACTGGAATTTTAGCCGGAGCCATCCGAGGTGCGAGAGCCCCACCTCTCATGGGAAAACATCCAGTCCGCGAGTCACTCAGCTTCCTTGCCGTGTCCTACTGGAAATCACCTACGGCCAAAAAACCGAAACGTTTAGATAATTCGGGCGGTAGACAAAAGCAGGAGACAAAATGAGCAGCTTCAACGGCCTGGGCATGCATCTGGGCAACCTTTCGCGTCTGTCCGATGCCAGGACCCGCTCCATCAGTCCCGAGAACTTCACCGGCGAAGCGGGCGGCGGCGGCAAGGCGACCGAGGGCACCGGCGCGTCGCCCGCCAGAAGCCTGGGGCAAGGCTGGAAGGTCTCACCGTCCATCGACGTGGCGCCGGGCACGACCATCGATCTGGCCAACATCGAGGGGCAGGGCGCCATCCAGCATATCTGGGCGACCGTGCGCAGCGCGCGCTGGCGCTTCCTGATCGTGCGGATGTACTGGGACGATCAGGAGTTTCCTTCCGTCGAGTGTCCGATCGGCGATTTCTTCGCCAACGGCTGGGAGTCCTATGCGCCGGTGAATTCGGCCGCCGTGTGCGTCAATCCGGGTCGCGCCTTCAACTGCTATTGGGAAATGCCGTTCCGCCGGCGCGCACGCATCACGTTGACCAACATGGACGAGGTCAGCATGCGCATCTACTACCAGATCGACTACACGTTGACGACGGTACCCGACGACGTCGCCTATTTCCATGCAAGCTTCCGCCGCTCGAATCCGCTGGCCTACAAGACCGATCACGTGATCATCGACGGCATCCAGGGCAAGGGCCACTACGTCGGCACCTACATGGCCTGGGGCACGAACAACGGCGGCTGGTGGGGCGAGGGCGAAATCAAGATGTTCATCGACGACGACCGCGAGTTCCCGACGATCTGCGGCACCGGCACGGAAGACTATTTTTGCGGTGCCTACAACTTCGACCCGGGCTGGTGCGATCCGCAAACGCCGAGCGGCTATCGCGAGTTCTCCACCCCTTACGCAGGGCTGTGCCAGGTGATACGCCCCGACGGGGTCTACCGGTCGCAGCAGCGGTTCGGCATGTACCGCTGGCACATCATGGATCCGATCCGGTTCGACAGCGAATTGCGCATCACGATCCAGGCGCTCGGCTGGCGGCCCGACGCGGAGCGTCGCTACCTGCCGCTGCAGGACGACATCGCGTCCGTGGCCTTCTGGTATCAGACACTGCCCACCGCGAGACTCAAAGCGCTGCCCGACAAAGACTTTCTCGAAGTGATCTGACCCAGATGACGCGCCGGGGCCACCCATGAGATTTCTTCTCGGCCGATTGGTGAGTTACATCGCCGTGATCTTCTTCGGCATCACCGCGATCTTCTTCATTCCGCGCATGCTGCCCGTCAATCCGGTCGAAGCGATGCTGGGCCGGATGATGTCGCAGGGCGCCTACATGCAGGAAGACCAGGTAAAGGCACTGCGCGAAGTCTTCTCGGATGCGTTCGGTCTCAATGGAAGTCTGTCGAGCCAATACTTCGGCTTCATCAAGCGAGTCCTTCTGACGCAGGACTTCGGGCCTTCGCTGGCGATGTACCCGACGCCGGTCAAGGAACTGATCGGCCAGGCCTTGCCGTGGACCTTCGGTCTGCTGCTGTCTTCTGTGCTCATTGCGTGGATCGTCGGCAATGCACTGGGCCTGTTGATCGGCGCCTTGCCCAACCGGAAACTGTCTCGCGTGCTGGAGGGCGTCGCGATCGTCTTCTATCCGATTCCCTATTTCATTCTCGCGCTGGTCCTGAGCATCCTGTTCAGCTTTGTCTGGCAGGTCTTTCCGCTGACGACCACGGTGCGCGGCACCGGATGGAGCTGGGCCTTCATGGGCAGCGTGATCTACCACTCGATCCTGCCGGCGGCCTCGATCGTGGCAGTCACCTTCGGCTGGTGGATGCTGTCGATGCGGGCATTGACCGAGACGCTGCTGGACGAAGAGTTCGTCACCTATGCGCGGCTCAAGGGTCTCGGCAACCGCCGCATCATCCTGCGCTACATCCTGCCGAACACGCTGCTGCCGCAGATCACGTTCCTGGCCTTGCAGCTCGGCCTGATGTTCAGCGGCTCGATCGTGACCGAGATCGTCTTCAACTATCCGGGACTCGGGTCGCTGATCTACACGGCGGTTCTGCAGGGCGACTACAGCCTGCTGATGGGCGCCGTGTCGCTCTCCATCGTCGCCGTCGCCACCACGACGCTGCTGGTGGATTTGCTGGCCCCGTTGATCGATCCCCGGATCCGGCAGAAGTAACACCCATGCGCATCAAATTCGCACTCGGAAGCGCCATCGTCGGCCTGGCCATCCTGCTGGGTCCGGTGGCCTCCCTGTTCGCGCCCGCCGACCCGCGGACCTGGCAGACCTACCCGAGGAATCTGGGTGCCTCGTTCGAGCATCTTCTGGGCACCACGGCGCTCGGGCAAGACACCTTCTGGCTCCTGAGCTGGTCGGTGCGCAACTCGCTGCTGCTCGGCGTGTCGGTCAGTGCGCTGGCCACCCTCATCGGCGTTGCGATCGGCCTGCTCGCGGGCTACCGTGGCGGGCTGACCGACCGTGTCCTGTCGTTCCTGATGGACGGGCTGATCGTCATCCCCAGCCTGCCGCTGCTGATCCTGCTGTCGTCGATGTCCAAGGGCCAGGCATCGCTGGCCGTGCTCGGCGGCATGCTGGTGCTGTTCAACTGGCCGTTCCCGGCGCGCCAGGTCCGCGCGGTCGCGTTGTCGCTGCGCGAGCGCGACTTCGTCAGCCTGGCGTGGTTCTCCGGCGAGAGCGTGTTCAACATCGTCAGGCGGCAGCTCTTTCCGTACCTTCGGACCTGGGCCGTCGCCAACTTCATCAACACGATCCTGGTGGTCATCGCGGTCGAGTCGAGCCTGTCGTTTCTTGGCTTGTCGAACGATGCCATTCCGACACTCGGCACGATGATCTACTGGGCACTCAAGTACCAGGCGCTGTTCGCGGGCCGCTGGTGGTGGATCCTTCCGCCCATTTTTTCGGTGATCCTGATCTTTGTCGGCTTCTTCCTCTTCTCCAATTCGCTGACCGACCGGCTGCGCAAGCACAAGGGAGCTGCGCTGTGATCGTCGTCGACAACGTGGTGGCCGGCTACCGCACTCCCAATGGCCTGCTCAAGGCGGTCGACGGCGTGAGTCTGGAAGTCCGCGACGGCGAGATTCTCGGTATCGCCGGCGAATCCGGCTGCGGCAAGTCGACGCTGCTGAAGCTGTTGTACGGCAGCTTCTCGGAAGGCCTCGAGATCTTTTCCGGCAGCGTGACCTGGCACGACGCGGATGGCTCCCGCACCATCGATGCCAGCGACTTCCACAAGCATTGGTGGGATCTGTTCTCGTACGTGCCGCAAGGCTCGATGAGCGCGATGAATCCGCTCATGAAAATCGGTGCGCAGATGATCGATGCGGGCAGCGCCCATCGGACGATCGACCGCGCCGCGCGGCTCGTTCGCATCAGGAGCACGCTCGCGGACCTGGACCTCTCCGAAAAGGTGCTGGACCTCTATCCGCACCAGCTCTCCGGCGGCATGCGGCAACGCGTGCTGATCGGGCTGGCGGCCTATGTCGATCCGCAGGTCATCCTGGCCGACGAGCCGACCACCGCCCTCGATGTGGTGGTGCAGCGGCAGATTCTGGAAAACCTCGTGCGCCTGCAGCGAAGCCGGAAGAACAGCATCGTCATCGTGTCGCACGACCTCGGTCTGCACTTCCAGATCGCCGATCGCGTGGCGATCCTGTATGCGGGCCGCCTGGCCGAGATCGGCACCGCCGACGAAGTGCTTCGTCAGCCGGCGCACCCTTACACGCTGGGCCTCGTCGGTTCGCTGCCGCAGCTCGGCGACAAGCGGCCGCGCCAGGGCATCGACGGCCGGCCGCCGTCCCTGCTGAACCCGCCGGCGGGCTGCCGCTTCCATCCGCGATGCGCCAGGGCCATGCCGGTCTGTTCGCAGGTCGAGCCCGAACTCGTTCTTGTCAGTCCCGGATGGGTCGGCGCGTGCCATCTTCTCAAGGAGATCGCATGACGGGCGCGAGCGCCGCGAGCGCGCCGATCCTGGAGATCGAAGGCCTCCGGAAAACCTACGGAGGCAACGGCTTCTTCGTGAAGCGCGCAGGCCATGTCGCCTTGAACGACGTCTCGCTGTCGCTGGGTGGCGGCCGCGGGCAGGTTCTCGCCATCGTCGGCGAATCGGGAAGCGGCAAGACGACGCTCGCCCGCATCATCCTTCGCCTGGTCAAGGCCGACGCCGGCGTCGTCCGCGTGGCGGGTGAAGCCATCGCCGGCGGCGGCGTCCAGACAGTGAACGACCGCCGGCTGCGCCAGCTGGTGCAACCGATCTTCCAGAATCCGTTCGAGGCGTTCAGCCTCCATTTGCCGGTGGAAGAATATCTGGTCCGGACGGCCATCAATCTCGGCGACGAGGCCACTGCCAGAAGTCCGGAAGCGACCATCGCCGATGCGCTGTCCGCGGTCGGGCTGAGCCGCACCACTCTGGCGGGCAAGGGAATCCGTGCGTTCTCGGGCGGCGAGCTCCAGCGCATCTCGATTGCGCGCGCGCTCATCGCCAAGCCGAGACTCATCGTGGCCGACGAGCCGGTCAGCATGGTGGATGCGTCGCTTCGCATGACCATCGTGAATCTTTTCAGGGAGCTCAGCAGGGAACTCGGGGTCGCCTTCGTCTACATCACGCACGACCTCAGTACGGCCTGCTATCTGTCCGACCAGATGGCCATCATGCGTCACGGCGAAGTCGTCGACTTCGGTGTGCCCGATGACATCCTCGGATCACCGAAGAGCCCGTACACGAAGGCTCTGATGGATGCGATCCCCACACTGGACCGCCGTTGGATCGACTGAAGCAACAAAAAGGAGACTATCCATGAAACGCTTACTTCACGCGGTCGTTGCGCTGGGCATTTCGCTCGGTGCGACGACGATGGCCTGGTCACAGGCCATGACCGATGTCGGGACTCCCCGCAAGGAGACGCTCGTCGTCGACATCCTGACGGGTCGCGTCGGCAACCCGAAGCGGATGAATCCCTATCTCGAAGGGAACATCATGGTGCAGGGCCTGCATCAGCTCGGCTACAGCAACCTGTGGGAGATCGACACCGTCAAGGGCACACAGTACCCGGCGCTGGCCGCGACCATGCCCGAGGCAATGGACGGCACCAACACCAAATGGCGCTTCAAGGTGCGCAAGGGGCTGGCATGGAGCGATGGTGTCGCTTTCAGTGCCAACGACGTGGCCTACACCGCGAAGATGGTGATGGACAACCCCAAGCTGCCCTACAACCAGTTTCTGACCAAGAACATCAAGGGCATCAAGGCGATCGACGATGAAACGGTCGAACTGGAAACCGTCAATCCGCTGCCGAAGATCGCCTACATGTTCGGCTCGGTCATCTTCGGCAACAGCTTTCGTGTCATACCCAAACACATCTGGGAGAAGGTCGACCCCGCGACCTTCGCCAACTATCCGCCTGTGACGATCGGGCCGTACAAGCTGAAGGAAGTGGACGACAACGGCTACTGGTTCCTGTGGGAGAAACGGGCCGACTGGCAGAAGACCGATGTCGGACAGATCATCGGCGAGCCCAAGCCGAAGTACGTGCTCTTTCGCTCGTACGGCACGGAAGAAAAACGCATCATCGCGATGGCGCAGAACGACATCGACGTGCTGACCGACATCACGCCGGAAGGGCTGGAGATCCTTCGCCAGCGAAATCCCAAGGTCAAGTCGTGGTACGACGCATTCCCCTGGGCGGCGATGGACGACCCCTGCGAACGCGGCATCTCGTTCAACACATCGACCGCGCCGTACGACCAATGGCAAGTGCGCTGGGCACTGACTCTGGCGACCAACATCGAGAACGTCAGCATCGCCACCTTCTCGGGAATGCTGCGCGCCTCACCGCTGCACGCGCCACCGACCTCGATCCTGACGAAGACCTACCAGGAGCCGATGCTGCCGTGGCTCAAGGCCTTTGCGCTGCCCGACGGCTACAAGCCATTCGATTCTGAATTCGCGCCCCGCATGGGCAAGCGGTTGACCGCAGAAAAGGTGACCGGCATTCCCACGAGCGATGCGGAGATGCGCAAGCTGTTCGGTGTCGGCTGGTGGAAGTTCGACCCGGCCAAAGCCACCGCCCTTTTGCAGGGCGTCGGTTTCAAGAAGACCGAGGGCGGCTGGCTGCTGCCGGACGGCAAGCCCTGGAAGATGACGATCAGTGCGCCGGCCGACTTCGAGATCGAGTCGCAGCGCCTGGCCTTCGCGGTCGCCAACGAATGGAAGAAGTTCGGTGTCGATGTCAATGTGCAGCAGCAGCAAGGGGGCGTGTTCACGACCGAATATGCGTCGGGCAATTTCCAGGCGGGCTCGTACTGGAACCAGACCTGCGGCATCGGCCCCGACCTGTGGGTGCGCCTCGAGTGGTGGCACGACAAGTACGTGAGCCCGAACGGCCAGCCGGCTTCGTTCAACCGCGAGCGCTACGCCAACAAGAACGTCAGCCGCATCATCGACCAGATGGCGGCGCTGCAGCCTTCGGATCCGAAGAACGTGGAACTCGGCACCGCGTTGCTGAAAGAGCTGGTGGTGGGGATGCCGGTCATCCCGATGTTCGGCACGTCGAAGTTCGTGCCGGTCAACACGACGTACTGGGGCAACTTCCCGTCCGCATCGAACTACTACGAGGGGCCATGGTGGTGGTGGTCGAACTTCAAGTACATCGTCGCCAAGCTAAAGCCCGCGCCATAAGCAGACTGCACATGCTCAAGAACATCGATCCCATCCTGACGCCGGCGCTGCTGCGGGAACTGGCGGCCATGGGGCACGGCGACTTCATCGCGATCTGCGACGCCAATTTTCCGGCGTACGCGATCGCGGGCGACAAGCCGTTGATCCACCTGGCCGGCTGCGGCACCGTTGCGGTTCTGCGCGCCGTGCTGTCGGTGATGCCGCTGGACACCTTCGACGGCAGTCCGGTGCACCGCATGGAGCAGGTCGGCGACCCGGAGACGCTCGCCGACGTGCAAAAGGAGGCTATCGAAATCGTCTTTTCAAAGCTCGATCCGGCGCCCGAGGTGGCGAGCCTGGAGCGCCACGCGTACTACGCACGGGCGCGCGAAGCCTTTGCCATCGTCCTCACGGGGGAAGCGAGGCCTTACGGGAATTTCCTGCTGCGCAAGGGCGTGGTGTCATGAGCTTCGGGCCGGCAGCGCTGGAGCGGCGCCGCATCGGCACGACGGGGCTCGAGGTCACGGTGCTCGGGCTGGGCGCCGCACCGCTCGGCAATCTCTACAGCCGTCTGGACGAATCGACGAGCGTCGCCACCGTGCTCGAGGCTCTCGACAACGGCATCGATCTGCTGGACATGGCGCCGCATTACGGCAATGGCCTGGCCGAGTTGCGCGCCGGAGCGGCACTGCGCCAGGTGCTGCAGAGAAGAAGCCGCGACAGCATCGTGATCTCGACCAAGGTCGGGCGCTGGTTCGATCCCATGGCGTCTTCGGCCGTGGCAGCGGCCGGGACCGGCGAGCCGGCTTTGCCCAGTCCCGGATTCGCCGGTCCGCTGCCGCACCGCGCCGTGCTGGACTATTCGTACGACGGGACGCTGCGTTCGATCGAACAGTCGCTCCTGCGCACCGGGCTCGACCGCTTCGACATCGTCCTGATCCACGACGTCGACGTGTGGACCCATGGGGCCGCCGCCATCGACGCGCATTTCAAGGAAGCGATGGAAGGGGCCTACCGCGCGCTCAGTCGCCTGCGAGATGAAGGCGTGGTGCGCGCCATCGGCGTCGGCGTCAACGAGCCTGAGATGTGCGAGCGCTTCGCGAACGCCGGCGATTTCGACACGATGCTGCTGGCGGGCCGCTACTCGTTGCTGGAGCAGCCCGCGCTCGCCACCTTCTTGCCATTGGCACAGAAGAAGAATATTTCGGTGCTGCTCGGCGGTGTCTTCAATTCCGGCATCCTGGCGACGGGTTCCGTCGCCGGGGCACGCTACAACTACCAAATTGCGCCACCCGCCGTGATGGCACATGTGGTGCGGATCGAAGTCGTTTGCGCATCGCATGGCGTGCGCCTGGCGGATGTCGCGCTCCAGTTCGCGCTGGCACATCCGGCCGTCACCTCGCTCGTGCTGGGCGCCGTGACGCCGGACGAAGTGCGGCGCAATCTGGCTTCTTTGACGGCGCCCATCCCGGGCGCGCTGTGGCGCGATCTGCGGGCAGCGGGTCTGCTGCCCGATGCGGCGCCGACGCCGGCAGGCGCTGCATGAGGATCGATGCGCACCAGCATTTCTGGCGGGTCGAACGGGCCATCGACTACCCGTGGATGTCGGCCGATCAGGCCATCCTCTATCGCGACCATGGACCGGAAGATCTGCAACCCCTGTTGTCGCGGCACGGCATCGACGGGACACTGCTCGTCCAGGCCTCGCCCACGCTGTCGGAGACGCACGCACTGCTTCGCATCGCGCAGCAAACGCCCTTCGTGCAAGGGGTCGTCGGCTGGTGCGAGTTCGAAGATGCCGCGGCGCCGGAGACCATCGCCGGGCTGGCGCGCGCCCCGATGCTGCGAGGCCTGAGGCCCATGGTGCAGGACATCGCGGACGACGACTGGCTGCTGCGCGACAACCTGCAGCCGGCATTCGCGGCGATGGTCCAGCATGGCCTGGTGTTCGATGCGCTGGTCCGTCCGCAGCATCTCTTGCGGCTCGACGTGTTGGCGCAGCGGCAACCGGCCCTGCAACTTGTGATCGATCACGGCGCCAAGCCGGCGATCGAGTCGGGCCAGCTCGGCGCGTGGCGCCGCGACATCGCACTGGTGGCGAAACACGCCAACACGGTCTGCAAGCTTTCCGGGCTGGTGACCGAGTGCGGAGACGACTGGTCGACCGATCGGCTGCGTCCGGTGGTGGACCATCTGCTGGACTGTTTCGGGCCTGCCCGCCTGCTCTGGGGCAGCGACTGGCCGGTGGTGAATCTGGCGGGCGGCTACGACGCATGGGTCGAAACTTCATTCAGTCTGCTGTCGGCCTTGCAAGATGCCGAGCGAGATGCCGTATGGGGCGGCAACGCAAGCCGTGTCTACCTGGAAGGCCGCCGGGCAAAGGGCTGAAGGCGGCGCTGGGCGCGAGCGCCGCCGCGAGCCCTGTCATGTCGGCTACTACGTCGTCTGCCATATTGCCGCGCGCGGGTGCGTCACAGACATTCGACGCACCTCGATGGCAGGACGCACCACATGGCCCAATTCACCGTCAACTCGCAGCGCTTCGATCCCTACAAGAATTTCAAGTTCAGGATCAAGTGGGACGGCCGCTATGTGGCGGGCGTCAGCAAGGTGTCGCCGCTTCGGCGAACCACCGAAGTCATCCGGCACCGCGAAGGCGGCGATCCGTCATCGTCGCGCAAATCGCCGGGCCGTACCGAGTTCGACGCGATCACCCTGGAGCGCGGCGTCACGCACGACGCGGAGTTCGAGCGCTGGGCCAACAAGGTGTGGAACGTCGGCGCGGGTGCCGGTGCAGAGGTGTCGCTCAAGGACTTTCGCAAAGACCTGATCCTCGAGCTCTGCAACGAGGCCGGCCAGCTCGTGAAGGCGTGGCATGTGTTGCGCTGCTGGGTGTCCGAATACGCAGCCCTTCCGGAGCTCGATGCCAACGGCAGCGCGGTCGCCATCGAACTCATCAAGATCGAGAACGAAGGCTGGGAGCGCGATGCCGCGGTGCAGGAGCCGGCCGAGCCCAGTTTCGACGAGCCCGCCTGATGGCCACCGCCAGGGTGATCAAGGGCGGGTTGATCGTGCTGGCGCCCGGCGGCGGCGTGGTGCAGCGCACGGTCGCCCTGCAATACAACCCTGAGACGCTGACGCGCAGCTTCGAGCCGCAGGGCGCGGGCGGCACCGGCGCGCAGCCGTACCGCTTCACCGGGCCGGCCATCGAATCGATCCAGCTGGTGGCGACGCTCGACGCGACCGACGCACTCGAACATGCGGGCACCAATCCTGCGGTCGCGAGGGCCGGCATCGCTCCGCAACTCGCGCTGCTCGAAGCGCTGGTGCAACCGGCCGCGGCAGACCTGATGGCGGCAGCGCAGCGCCCCGAGGGCACACAGGAAGTCCCACTGGTGCTCTTCGTTTGGGGAGCGCACCGCGTGGTGCCGGTGCGCGTCACGCAGCTGTCGATCGTCGAAGAAGCGTTCGACCGCGCGTTGAACCCGCTGCGCGCACGCGTGTCGCTCGGCCTGCGGGTGCTGACGACCGCCGACTTCGGCCCGGCCCACCGCGGCTCGGCGCTTTTTCTCGCTTATCTGCGGGGCCGCGAGGCGCTCGCACAAATGGCACCTGTCGTCGCGCTCGAAGCACTCGGCCTGGCGGGCTTGCCCTGAAGCATCGGGCCGCGCCTGGGCGTTAACCCGATGTTCATGATCGGGTTGAAACTTTCAATTTACGGCCTCATGCCATTGCGAAAAAATGCGCCTTTACCGGAGACAGCATGAGCGCAATTCTCGAGCCATCGACAACCCAAATCATCGAGCCAGAGGACGGATTGGACGCGTTGATAGACGCGTGTGAACTGGAGGCCTACCCCGGTGAAGTGATGGAACGTCGGATCGCGCGAGGCGATTTTCAGCACGAAGGAAAGCGTCTGGTCGTCGTGAATCCGCGCGGCACGCCGCCCCCCATCACGCTTCGGCCCATGGCGGTCCGGCCTGCCGATCTCACCGGCAAGACGGTCTACTTCGTCGACGTGCGCTTCATGAACGGCAAGACGTTTCTTGCAGAGATCCAGAAGGTGTTCGCGGAACAGTTTCCCGGCGTGAAAACGGAGCTTCGGCAAAAGCGGGGCGGCTATACGGAAGACGATCCGGACCTATGGAACGAGATCGAAGCGAACGGCGGCCTGATGGTGATGGCCATCGGCCACTGCAGCACGTGTGCGCCCGCGGTCGCGGTGCATTGCATGAACATGGAAGACCGGGGCGTGCCGACAGCGCCCCTGGTCACGACGGCCTTCACCGACCTGGTCAGGGCGGTCACCTACAAGGCCGGCATGCCGCGCCTGCGCTTCACCTTCGTCCCGCATCCGGTCGGAGGCAAGCCGCCCGAGGTACTGCGCGAGTACGTGTTGGGCGCAGACCCCGTCACGGCCATGCCGGTGATGGGCGAAATCGTGGCCGCGCTGACCGGTGCGCTGAAGCCGGAAGAATCCGCGACCGGCGCGCTGGAGCGCCCTGTCCCCCGGCTGCTTGGCGCCGACACCGAGGATGAGCTGCAAGACATGTTCACGGACGCACGCTGGTCGGACGGCCTGCCCGTCATCTTGCCGACAGAAGCGCGTGTCGCGGAGATGCTCAAGGCAACGCGGCGCCCGCCTCACGAAGTCGTCGGCAAGATGCGGCCGACCGAAACCCAGGAGGACTGGCAATACACCGTCGAGCAGGTCGCCGCGAACGCCGTCATGGCAGGCGCACGGCCCGCGTACTTCCCCGTCATCCTCGCGCTGGCGGCCAGCGAGGTGACCGCCATCCACAGCTCGACGAGTTCGTTCGCGGCGATGGTCGTCGTCAATGGCCCGATCCGCGGCGAGATCGGCATGAACTCGGGCGTCGGGGCACTCGGGCCGTTCAATCACGCCAATGCGACGATCGGCCGTGCATACTGCCTTCTGTCCAGAAACCTGGGCGGCGGTGCGGTGCCGGGGACGACCTACCTTGGATCGCAAGGGAATCCGTTGAACTACAGCAGCATCTGTTTCGCGGAGAACCAGGAGCGCAGTCCGTGGGAGCCTTTCCACGTGCAGAAGGGCTACAAGAAAGAAGAGAGCACCGTCAGCATCTTCCGTGGGCGGACCTTCAGCCATCTGCTGGAGATCCGGGCGCAGACCTGGCGGCAGCAGTTGATGAACCTGGTCTCGGGCTTCACGCCGACGCCGCGCACCAACCTCACGCTGCTGGTGGAGCCTCTGGCCGCGCGCACGCTCAAAGACCGTGAAGGCTTCGAGACGAAGGAGCAGCTGGCGCAGTGGTTCCACCTGAACTCCACGCTGCCCTACAAGACCTACTGGGACTACCAGCTCGTCATCAACTACGTCGAACCGCAGGCGCGCAAGGGGGTCGAGCCGTTCGCCTCCTATCTGGCCCAGTCCGAAGATTCGCTGGTTCCGCGTTTTGCCGACCCGAAGGCCATCGCGGTCGTTGTCGTCGGCGGGGAAAAAAATGCGTACTGGTACGGGACGGATTTCGGCTATCTGAAAAGCGTGTCGGTGGACAGCTGGCGATAGGTCGTGCAACCAATGCGAGGCGCCGAGCGGGAGGCCTACCGTTCGTCGAGCTTCA
>JAQGMP010000384.1 GCA_028292285.1 Variovorax sp.
ACGGCGCTCGCTGCGCCAGCGCCCATTCGACGTGTTCGCGCACCAGCGCACTCGGGTGCATCGCATGCGTGGCGAGCGCCGCTTCGGCTCGCGCATCGCCGGTGCGCAAGGCATTGCCCAACGCGACCGCCACATTGCGCAGCCAGCGCTCGTGCCCGATGCGGCGAATCGGACTGCCTTCGGTGAAACGCAGAAACGCCTCTTCCGTCCACGCGAAGAGTTCGGACAGATGCTGGCCGGTCAGGCCCTCGCGCTCGTCGAAGTCAGGCAGCGCGCTCTTCTTCGCGAACTTGTTCCAGGGGCAGATCAACTGGCAATCGTCGCAGCCGTAGATGCGATTGCCGATGGCCGCGCGCAGTTCGACCGGAATCGGCCCCGCGTGCTCGATCGTCAGGTACGAGATGCAGCGCCGCGCATCCAGCCGGTGCGGCGCGACGATCGCCTGCGTCGGGCAGATGTCGATGCAGGCGCTGCAACTGCCGCAATGCGCTGTCACCGGTTCGCTCGGCGGCAGCGCGACGTCGACGTAGATTTCGCCGAGAAAGAACATCGAGCCGGCATCACGGTCGAGCACCAGCGTGTGCTTGCCACGCCAGCCCTGGCCGCTGCGCGAGGCCAGCTCGGCTTCGAGCACCGGCGCCGAATCGGTGAACACGCGATGGCCGAAAGGCCCCAGCGCTTCGGCGATGCGGTCGGCCAGTTTCTGCAGGCGCGATCGCAGCACCTTGTGATAGTCCCGGCCCCGCGCATAGACCGACACGATGCCTTCGCCCGGCCGGTCGAGCCGCTCGAACTCGACCGCCTGCCAGCCCGCCAGCGTGGTGCGCGGCAGATAGTCCATGCGCGCGGTGATCACGCTCACGGTCCCCGGCACCAGCTCCGCCGGCCGCGCCCGGCGCAATCCGTGCGCGGCCATGTAGGCCATTTCGCCGTGAAAGCCGTTGTGGAGCCAGTGCCCGAGTCCCGCCTCGGCATCGGCCAGGTCGATGCCGGCGATGCCGATTTGGGAGAATCCCAACTCACGCGCCCACTCACCGATGCGCGCCACGACATCCAGCGTCACCAAATCACGAGCCACGAGTTGAGTACCGACCACCCGCCGATTGTAGAAACGCCCTCAGGGGTATCGGGCACGCCATCCGTACTGCGTTGGCATACCGAGGCCGATACCGATGCGTTCGCACGCAGGCTGGCCACGGCACCGATGCTGCGCGATGCTTTCATCGCGCTGCACGGCGAGCTGGGTGCCGGCAAGACCACTTTCGTGCGCCACCTGCTGCGCGCGCTCGGCATCGAAGGCCGCATCAAGAGTCCTACCTATGCGGTGGTCGAGCCGCACGAAGCACCCGACGGGCTCGCGATTTTTCACTTCGACTTCTACCGCTTCAACGACCCGCGCGAGTGGGACGATGCCGGCTTCAGAGACATCTTCGCGGGCGCCGGGCTGAAGCTCGCCGAATGGCCCGACAACGCTGCAGGCCGCATTCCGGTTGCAGACCTCGCTATTAAAATGGAAGCAATGACAGACGACTCACGTACCGTGATACTGCACGCCGGCACCGCCCGCGGCATCTCCTTGCTGGCGCATCTCGAGAGCGCCGAGCCAGGCTCCGGGCCGACCGCCGCATGAAGCGCCGCGACCTTCTTCAAGGCGGCACGCTGGCACTGCTGCTGGGCGTGCAGCAGATTGCACGCGGCGCTACCATCCTGGCGGTGCGCGTCTGGCCGGCCGCCGACTACACCCGCGTGACCATCGAATCCGACGCGCGCCTGCAAACGCAGCAGCTCACCGTCGGCAGTCCGCCGCGGCTCGCGGTCGACATCACCGGCATCGAACTCAACCCGCAGCTGCGTGAGCTGGTCGGCAAGATCAAGCCGGGCGATCCGTACATCAACGGCTTGCGCGTCGGGCAGTTCGCGCCGAACGTCGTGCGCATCGTGTTCGACCTGAAGCAGGCTGTCATTCCGCAGGTGTTTTCGCTGGCGCCGGTGGCAGCCTACCGCGACCGGCTGGTGCTCGACCTGCACCCCGAAGCACCGCTCGATCCGATGGAAGCATTGATCGCGGAGCGCTTGCGCGACGCGCCCTCTTCCACCGCCAAAGGCGATGCCGACACCAACGTGGCCGGCTTCACGCCGCGCGAGCCTTCGCGTCTTCCGGCTGCGCCGGCGCCTTCGGCACCCTCGGCAGCGCCGCGCCCCGGCACGTCGGCCGTCGATCCGCTCGGCGATTTGATGGCGCAGCAATCCGGGCGGCCGGGGCCCGCCGCGGCGTCGCCCGCACGCCCATCGGGCACGCCCGGTGCGCCATCACCGTCTTCGTCGCAATTTTCTGCGCCCTCTTCATTGCCGCCGCTGGTGGGTTCCATTCCCCTCAAACCGGTGCCGGCCGCGCCGCCCTCGGTGGTCGCCCGCAGCGGCACCGCGACGCCCAACCGCACCGACCGCCTCATCATCGTGGCGCTCGACCCAGGGCACGGCGGCGAAGACCCGGGCGCCACCGGGCCGGCCGGCACGCGCGAAAAAGACATCGTGCTGCAGGTCGCTTTCAAGCTGCGCGACCGCATCAACGCGAGCAGCGTCAACGGCAATCCGATGCGCGCTTTCTTGACGCGCGACGCCGACTTCTTCGTGCCGCTGGGCACGCGCGTGCAAAAGGCACGGCGCGTGCAGGCCGACCTGTTCGTTAGCATCCATGCGGACGCCTTCACCACGCCCGCTGCGCGCGGTGCCAGCGTGTTCGCACTGAGCCGCGGTGGCGCTTCGAGCACGGCGGCACGATGGCTCGCGAACAAGGAGAACCAGGCCGATCTGGTCGGTGGCGTGAACGTCGGAAGCCAGGATGCGCACGTGCAGCGCGCGCTGCTCGACATGAGCACCACCGCGCAGATCAACGACAGCCTGAAGCTCGGCACTGCCATGCTCGGCGAGATTCGCAGCATCGGCGCGCGCCTGCACAAGGCGACTGTCGAGCAGGCCGGATTTGCGGTGCTGAAGGCGCC
>JAQGMP010000543.1 GCA_028292285.1 Variovorax sp.
GCCAGCTCTTCGGCGACGAGGTGTCGAGCTCGAAGCTCGCGAGCCGCACCGTCGGCCCGAGCGCCGCGTTCAACTGCATGTGATAGATCATCTCGACGATGGCGGCCGCGCCCGCGACCATGATGGCAGCCGTGACGATGAGCCCCGCGTACCGCGCATAGAAGCGGTTGAACTTGCCGAACAGCGCGACGCGCACGTTCATCATGATCAGGCTGGCGACGCCGCCGGGTGCGAACATCACCATCAGCAGAAAGACCAGGCCGAGGTACAGCAGCCAGGCCTTGCTGAGTTCGGACAGCAGCACCGACGCGAACACCAGCAGCACGGCGCCGATCATCGGGCCGAAGAAGAAGGTCGCGCCACCCAGAAAGGTGAACAGCAGATAGCCGCCCGAGCGCAGCCCGTTCAGGCTGTCGACCGCGTTCACGATCTCGAAATTGATGGCCGCAAGCCCGCCGCCGATGCCCGCGAAGAAGCCCGCGATGATGAACGAGAAGTAGCGCACCCGCTGCGTGCTGTAGCCGATGAACTCGACCCGCTCCGGGTTGTCGCGCACTGCGTTCAGCATGCGCCCGAGGGGCGTGCCGGTGAAGGCGAACATCAGCCCGGTGCAGATGAAGCAATACACCGCGATCAGGTAATACACCTGGTTCTGCGCACCGAAGTTGATGCCGAAGAGCGGCGTGCCATAGACGCGGTTGGTGGTGATGCCGCCTTCGCCGCCGAAGAAACTCGGGAACATCAACGCCATCGCCGCGACCAGTTCGCCCAGGCCCAGCGTGATCATCGCGAAGGTGGTGCCTGATTTCTTGGTGCTGACGTAGCCGAACAGCATGGCGAAAAACATGCCGCCCAGGCCGCCCGCCAGCGGGATGAGCACCAGCGGCACCGGCAGCGAGCCCTTGGCTGCGAGGTTCATCGTGTGGATGGCGATGAAGGAGCCGAGCCCGACGTACACCGCGTGTCCGAAGCTCAGCATGCCGCCCTGCCCCAGCAGCATGTTGTAGCTCAGGCAGATGATGATGAGGTAGCCGATCTGCGACAGCATGGTGAGCGCCAAGCTGCTGGTGAAGATCAGCGGCGCGACGATCAGCGCGAGTGCGAAGACCGACCAGATGACGATGCGCCCGACGTTCAGCGGCTTGGCACCGCGGTTCGGCACCGACGGCATATGAGAAGCCGATTCGAGCGAGCCTGGCTCATGCGCCGCGGGCTTGGTTGCGATAGTGCTCATTGTGGCTAGTCCTCCCGGGTGCCGAGAAGGCCCTTGGGCCGGAAAATCAGGATCAACACAAGGAACAGGTACGGCAGGATTGGCGCCACCTGCGAGATCGTGAGCTTGAGCAGTTCATAGCCGAAGGTCTGGTCGGTGACAGCGACGCCCACGAACTGCAACGCAGTCGCGAGCGACTCGTCCATCGCCACGGCAAAGGTCTGCACGATGCCGATCAGGAGCGACGCCAGGAAGGCGCCCGCCAGCGAGCCCATGCCGCCCACCACGACCACCACGAAGATGATCGAGCCGACCGATGCCGCCATGGCCGGCTCGGTCACGTAGGTGTTGCCGCCGATGACGCCGGCCAGGCCGGCCAGCGCCGCGCCGCCGCCGAACACCATCATGAAGACGCGCGGCACGTTGTGGCCCAGCGCCTCGGCCATGTCGGGGTGCTTGAGGGCGGCCTGGATCACCAGCCCGATGCGCGTGCGCGTGAGCAGCAGCCAGACCGACACCAGCATCAGCATCGCGACCAGCATGATGAAGGAGCGCGACTTGGGAAACTGCGTGCCGTACAGCGAAAAGAGCGGACCCTGCAATTGGGTCGGCAAGCCGTAAGGCACGGTCGAGCGGCCCCAGATGAGCTGCACCAGTTCGAGGATGAGGTACGACAGTCCGAAGGTGACGAGCAGCTCCGGCACATGGCCGAACTTGTGCACCCGGCGCAGGCTGTATCGCTCGAAGGCTGCACCCAGCAGCCCGACCAGCAGCGGCGCCAGAAACAGCGCCGGCCAGAAGCCGACGACGCCCGAGACCGTGTACGCCAGATAGGCACCCAGCATGTAGAAGCTGGTGTGCGCGAAATTGAGGACGCCCATCATGCTGAAGATCAGGGTCAGGCCCGAGCTCAGCATGAACAGCAGCAGCCCGTAGCTGACGCCGTTGAGCAGCGAGATAGCGAAAAATTCAAGGTTCATCGTTCTCTCGGATTACACATGCGGTTTGCATGAAAAAAGAAAAAGGCCCGATGGTTTAGGTCGGGCCTCGACGCACTTTAAAGGACGGGGCCGACTCAGGGCCGCTTCATCTGGCACGAGGTCGGCGTGCTGGCCACGTAGGGCTCGTAGTACTTGACCGGCGCCAGCGTGTAGCCGGTGTTCTCCGGGCTGTACGGATACTTGGCGCTGGCCTTTTCCCACTTCGCGATATAGAGGCCCTGCTGGATCTGGTGGTCGGCCTTGCGCAGTTCGACTTCGCCGTTGAAGCTCTTGAACTTCATGCCTTCCATGGCGGCGGCCACCTTGACCGGATCGGTCGACTTGGCCTTGACGAAGGCTTCGGTCAGCGCCGCGAACACGGTGTACACGTCGGACGTGTAGAGGTCGTCGTTGAACTTGGCCTTGAAGTCGGCGGCGTACTTCTGCATTTCGCCGCCCATGTTGTAGTGCGCGTAACCGACCTGGTAGACCTTGCCGTCGGACGCTGCGCCCATGGCGGTCGGCGTGCCGGTGGTCACGGCGTAGTAGGTATAGAACTTGACGTTCAAACCCGAGTCGTTCGATGCCTTGATGAGCAGCGCCAGATCGGAACCCCAGTTGCCGGTGATGACCGTATCGGCACCCGACGCCTTGATCTTGGCGATGTACGGGGCAAAGTCGCGCACCTGGGCCAGCGGATGCAGGTCGTCGCCGACGATCTGGATGTCGGGGCGCTTGGCCTTCAGGTCTTCCTTGGCGAACTTGCTCACCTGCTGACCGTGCGAATAGTTCTGGCCGATGATGTAGACCTTCTTGATGTCCGGCTGGTCCTTCATGTAGGTGGTCAGCGCTTCCATCTTCATGGAGGTGTCGGCATCGAAGCGGTACTGCCAGTAGCTGCACTTGCTGTTGGTGAGGTCGGGGTCGACCGCAGCGTAGTTGAGGTACAGCGCTTCCTTGCCGGGGTTGCGGGCGTTGTTCTTTTCGAGCGCATCGATGATGGCGAGCGCCGGGCCGGAACCGTTGCCCTGCACGATGTAGCGCGCGCCCTGGTCCATGGCCGAACGCAGCCCGCTGGTGGTCTCTTGCGGGCTCAGCTTGTTGTCGATGCCGATGATCTCGAATTTGACGCCGGCGGCGTTTTTCT
>JAQGMP010000549.1 GCA_028292285.1 Variovorax sp.
GCATTGCCCAGCCCCGCGTTGTTGACCAGGATGCGCAGCGAGCCGAAGGCTTCGAGGCAGGCGCTGACGATCGCCTCCGGGGCGCCGTGGTCGGTCGTGTCCGCCACCAGCGTGCGCAGTCCGTCGGACTTGGGTAGCGCGGCAAGCACGTCGGGGTTTTTGTCGACCGCGAGTACCAGCGCGCCTTCTTCGAGCAGGCGCAGCGTGATCGCGCGGCCGATGCCCAGTCCCGCGCCGGTCACGATCGCGGGGCGGCCGGTAAATCTGTCTTTCATGCGCTGTCTTTCATTCGACCTCGTAGACCTCGTAACGCGGGCCGTCGGGCTCGCGCGTTCCGGTGCCGATGGCGAGCCGGTCGTTCAGCCACAGCAGCGCAGGCGCCGCGGTTTCGAACTGCACCGCGACCCGAAAGTAATCCGCGCCCGGCGGGATCGGCTCGCGGTTGACGATCTTCTTCATCAACTCGGGCGGCCCGTTGCGGCGGCCGTTGTAGGTCATGTAGATGAGCTCGCCGGCCTCGGTTTCGAGCACCAGCCGCACGTCGAGGTGCAGGCCGCCGTCGGGCCGCTCCAACACCACGTCGGCACCACCCGGCAGCACGCGGCCGCGCAGGCGCTCACCCTCGAACTGGCCGCCGCTCACGCCCATCACGCGGCGCGTGTAGCCGTGCGGCACGGCGCCGATCAACGCGGCCGAATCGACCTCCGCCTTGATGCTGAAAAGATGGCGAAGCGAAATCGGCATGGTCTTGTTGGCATTGGCGGTTATGGCGGCCATCAGTCGTAGCGTTTGCGCAGGCCCGTGATGAGCTCGATGAGCGCCTTCGGCACGTCGCGCCCTTCGCGCTTGGCTTTTTCCTTGCACTCGACCCACAGCTTCAGGTCTTCGTAGCCCTTGTCGGTATGGCGGTTCCACTCGGTGTCGAGCGGCGTCGTGATCTCCAGGCGCACGCCGGCCGGATCATGGAAATAGATGCTCAGGATCAGGCCCTTGTGGTCCGTCGGGCCGATGACGTCGATGCCGTTCGACTTCAGCCACTCGTACCACTTCATCACCTCTTCGCGGTTCTTCGCCTGCAGCGCGATGTGATTGAAGATGTCGTAGGCCGGGTGCGTCGACTTGGCGGGCGCGGGCACGCCCGGCGCTTCGAAGAAGGCCAGCGTCGAGCCGTCCTGCATCCGGAAGAAGATGTGGAAGTACGGGATGTCGTCGCCGGTCGATGGAATCGAATCGTCGAGCACCGTGCTGGCCAGTTCCATGCCCATGATGCGGGTGTAGAAGTCGGCGGTCGCGGCCACGTCGTGGGTCACCCACGCGGCGTGGTTGAGCATGATGGGCGTGAGGCCCGGGTTAGGCTTGGCGCCGGCCGGGCTGGCGCGATGGAGTGTGGGGAGAGTGGGTTCGGGAGCGGTTGCTTGCATGATTTTTTCCTGTTGTTCAGACTGAAAGAACGATCTTTCCGAAATGCTGGTTGGCGGTCATGCGGGCCAGCGCTTGCGCGGCCTCCGCAAGCGGAAAGCGGGCATCGATGGGCAGCCGCAACCGGCCGGCGGCCAGCGCCGGGCCGAGGTCGGCGAGCATCAGCCGGTTGACCTCGCGCACCTCTTCGACGCTGCGCGTCCTGAAGGTCACGCCGACATAGGTCAGCCGCTTGAGCGAATGCAGATTCAGGTCGACCTGGGCGTTGACGCCGCCCAGCCGGCCGACGTTGACGATGCGGCCCGACAACGCCGCGGCCTCCATCACCTGGTTGAACCTGGGTCCGCCGACCATGTCGACCGTGACGTCGACGCCGCGGCCCTGCGTGGCTTCCATCGCCTTGGCGACCCAGCCTTCGTCGGTCGACTCGACCGCGTGCGTGGCGCCGGCTTCGAGAATGCGCGGCCGCTTGTCGGCATGGGTCGACGTGCCGATAACGACCGAAGCGCCGAGTTCGCGCGCGATCTGCAATGCCATCAGGCCGACGCCGGACGTGGCGCCGTGAATGAGCACGGACTGGCCGCGTTTCAGTTCGCCGTGCGTGACCAGTGCATCGTGCATCGCCTGCAGCGCGAGCGTCAGCACGGTGGCCTCTTCGAAACCGAGGGAGGCCGACGGAATCTTGAAGGCGCGGCCCCAGTCGGTCACCGCGTATTCGGCATAGGCACCGGCGCCGGTGCACATCACGCGGTCGCCGACCGCGTAGCCTTGCGCCTCGCTGCCGAGCTCGACGACCTCGCCCGCCCACTCCATGCCGATGACCTTGTCGCCGCCGTTCGAGAGGCCGACCAGGTCGGCGCGGTTGAGGCTGGCGGCACGCACGCGCACCAGGATTTCATTGGGCTTGGGGCGCGGCACGGGCACGTCGAGATACCGGGCGCCGGCGGCCGTGGCGACGGCGGCTTTCATGGTGGTGGGTGTCATAGCTGGGGGTCTGCGATGCGGACCGTGAGGCCGTCGAGTTCGTCGGTCATCAGCAATTGGCACGACAGCCGGCTGTTGGGCTGGCGCGGTGCGGCGGTGTAGTCGAGCATCTGCGTCTCGGACGTGGCCGGTTCCGGCAGCATCGCGACGAACTGCTCTTCGACGAACACGTGGCAGGTCGCGCAGCTCATGGCGCCGCCGCAGTCGCCGACGATGCCGTCGATGCCGTGCGTGGTCGCTGCGTGCATGAGGCTGGTGCCGACGGGCACGTCGACCTCGGCGCTCGACCCGTCGGGTGAAATGAAAATGGCTGTGGGCATGGACGCACTGTCCGCCTTGGGAGCCGCCGCGTCAGTCCCCTTCGCAGGGGACGGCACGCGCGAGCGTCTGCGGCCACACTTTTCGCATGCTTCACTCCATCGCCAGTGCCATCGTGGTCGTCGGTGCCGGCCAGGCCGGCTTTCAGGTCGCGGCCTCGCTGCGGCTGGAGGGCCACACCGGCGCCATCACCCTCATCGGCGACGAAGCCGGTTTGCCCTATCAGCGCCCGCCGCTTTCCAAGGCCTACATGCTCGGCAAACTCGAGGCCGACGCCCTGGCGTTCCGGCCACAGAAGTTCTTCGACGAGCACGCCATCACGACGGTGCACGGCCACGCGTCTGCGATCGACCGCACGAACCGCAGTGTCGCGCTGAAGGACGGCAGCCACGTCGGCTACGACCATCTGGTGCTGGCGACCGGCGCCCACAACCGCGAGCTGCCGGTGCCCGGTGCCGAGCTCGACGGCGTGTTCGGCCTGCGCACGCTGGCCGATGCCGATCGGGTGACGCAGCGTTTGCGGTCGGCCCGCAACGTGATCGTCTGCGGTGCCGGTTTCATCGGTCTCGAATTCGCTGCCGTGGCGCGTGCGCTGGGCTGTACGGTGCATGTGCTGGAGCTTGCAGACCGGCCGATGGCGCGGGTTGTTTCAGCCGAGACGTCGACCTGCTTCAGGGAGGCGCACGAGGCGCAAGGCGTGCGCTTCGATTTCGGGCAGGGCCTGTCGCACATCGAGGGGCATGAAGGCCGCGTCGCGGGCGTGGTGACGACACAGGGCAACGCGCTGCCGGCGGACCTGGTGATGTTCGGCATCGGCGTGCTGCCCAACGTTTACATCGCAGCCGAAGCGGGCCTGGACATCGACAACGGCATCAAGGTCGACGGCGATCTGTTGACGTCGGACCCGTCGATTTCCGCCATCGGCGATTGCGCTTCGTTCCCGAGCCGGCACGCGGGCCGCCGCACGCGCATCGAGTCGGTACAGAACGCGGCCGACCAGGCGCGCTGCGTGGCGACGCGGCTCGCCGGCAAGCCGCCGCAACCCTACAGCGCCCTGCCCTGGTTCTGGTCGGACCAGGGCGAGCTGCGGCTGCAGATCGCGGGCCTGTCGCATGGCACCGATGCCACCGTGGTCGTCGGCGACCGCGTGGGCCGGCAATTTTCCGTGCTTTGCTTTCGCGACGACCACCTCATCGCCGTGGAATCCATCAACAAGACCGGCGACCACATGGCGGCGCGCAAGGTGTTGGCGCGCCGGCCTGCGTTAACGCCGCGCGATGCGGCGGTGGACGGCTTCGATTTGCGGGGGTTCGAAGCGGCTTCGCGCTGAGCGCACCGATCAGACCCAAAACGGCCTGATCTCGATCTCGGACGGTACCGGCATCGGGTTCGGACAGCGCTCGACCCAGGCGATTGCTTCTTCGATGGACGGCAATTCCCAAATCCAGTAGCCGGCAACGAGGTCCCCCGTAAAAGGCCCGTCGACCACGGTGCGCGACGTGCCGTCGAAGCGCACACGCTTTCCTTCTCGGCTCAAACTCAGGCCATCGCAGTCCTTCATCACGCCGGCCTTCTTGAGAGCCACGTTGAAGGTCTCCATCTCCGCCATCTGCGCCTGCATCTGCGCGTAGCTCGTCTCTGCCAGCAGGCCCTCGATCTCAGGGTTGGCCTTGACCAAGATCATGAACTTCATGATATTCACCTCCGCGGTTTTCGGCGCATCAGTTTGCCATTTGCAAACCGGTCGCGCCAGCGTCGACGCCATCTGCGACGGCCGGATCGTTGGAACCGCAGGGTCAGATGTCCGACTCGACTGGTTCCGATAGGATCGCCGCACCCCCTCAAAGCCAACATGACCAAGCGCAACACCGAAAAGATCCTGCGTACCTACGGCTTCTGGATCCTGCCCTCGCTGCGCGATGAATGCCGCGAGTTCCTCGAAGCAACGACGCTCAAGGAATTGATCGAGAGCCCGGGCAATCTGCGCTCGGTCGCGCTGTTTCGCGATCAGGAGGACGGAACGGTCGAGGTGGTCATTCTGGCGTTGTGGGACTCGATGGAAAGCGTCCTGGCTTTCCACGGCAAGAAGGACTTGCGCACGCCCAGAATCGATCCGACGGTGCACGCCAAGCTTTTCGACCGCGAACCCTACGTGCGGCAGTACGCGCTTTCCGACCCGGATGCGCTTGCGCTGGTCCCGCCGAGCTGGAGGTAGGGCGCAGTTCGTTCTCGGCGAGCACTCGGTGCGTCCCGGCAGCCGCCGTCGACGTCAAGCGACGATCAGGTTCTTCGCCAGCCCGTCCCACGGGTAAGCAATGCCTGATGACCGGCACCTTGCCGTGGATGGCGCCACCCAGCTGCTCGGCATCGTACTGAGCGCCTCGGCTCAGGTCGACGAATACCAGCCGATGGTCGAGCGCCAGCTCTTCCAGCGCGATCATGACCTTGAAGACGTTCGGGCTGCTCGAATAGAAGAGTTCGATCATTGCTGGCTCACTGGTGGCTTTTCGCCGGCCCTTACTGTCCCGGCAGCCGCGCCTTCTTCTTGCGCAGCGAGCGCACGAGGCCGACGAACCCCATCGGCATGACATACACCGACAAGATCAAGAAGGCCGCGTAGATGGCCGACGGCGCCGACTTCGAAATCTGGTCCGCCACGTTGGGCACGAACTGGATAAACACCGCGCCGACCAATGCGCCGCTGATGGTGCCCA
>JAQGMP010000562.1 GCA_028292285.1 Variovorax sp.
CGAACACCGACAAATCCGAATCCTGGCTTTGGCGCCGCGCCTCTTCCACCGCCCGTGCGATGAAGTGCTGGTCTTGCTCCGACGCGCTGTGCACGAAGTACGTGCGGTACACCGGCAGGCACACCGCGACTTCGGCGAGCGCCCGGCGCAGCGCGTTGAGCGTGTAGTCGCGCGTGCTGCGGTCGGCGCGCGCGAGGCGCACCAGCTCGGTCGCGAGCACGTTGAGCTCCGACGCCAGCGCGGTACGGATCACGTCGCGCTTGCCGACATGCGACAGCGCTTCGAAGCGCGCATCGACACCGCTGAAATCGCGCCAGATGCGTTCGAACTCCGACGCGGCCGCGGCGTCGACCAGCACGCCGTTGGCGACATTGGCGAAGCGATAGCCGGTGGTGCCGTGCACATGCCAGCTCTCCGGCACCTCCTCGTTCGCGGCCGCAATCTTCTCGGCGACGACGTAGAGCGGACGGGCCGGTCGGCCCTGCGCATCGACATCGGGCAGCGTCAATCGCGCGCGCCGCGCATAGCCCTGCTGCAATTGCAGGAAGTAGCGGGCCGGGTCGTACAGACCATCGGGATGATCGATGCGCAGGCCGTCCACGACACCGGCCGCGGCCAGGTCGAGCGCGAACGACTGTGTCGCCTCGAACACCTCGTCGCGCTCCATGCGCAACGCGGCCAGGTCGTTGATGTCGAAGAAGCGCCGGTAGTTGATTTCGTCCGCTGCAACGCGCCAGTAAGCGAGGCGGTACGCCTGCGCTTCGATGAGCGCGTGCAGCGCATCGCGCGCGTCGTCGCGGTTCAGCGTGTCGACCGACGCCGCGATGGCTTCGGTCAACGCTGGCGATCTTGCGCACAGGCGTGTCAGCCGCGCCTTCAGCAGTTCCTTGTCGCGTGCGCGCTCGGAGCGTGCATGCGGCTCGGTTTCGTTGCGCCCCGGCAGATGGCCGAAGGCTGCGGCGATGCTCGCCGCGCCGGCCGCGATGTCGGTATCTTCGATGTGTCGCGATGCACGCAACAGCACGTCGGAATAGCTCTCGGGCGCCAGCGGAAACCGGTGCTCGAAGTAGTTGAGCGCCAGGCTGCCGTCGGCGGCATCGAAATGCAGTGCGATCTCGCCGTTCTGCAGCACCTCGCCGTAGTGCCCGCCCAGCACCGGCAGCAACACCTTGCCGGTGAGTTCGATGTTGAGCGGTTGCCAGTCGATGTCGAAGTGCTGCGCATAGTGCGAAGCCGGGCCGTTCTCGAGCACGTCGAGCCACCAGGCGTTGTCGGCGCCCAGCACGCCCATGTGGTTGGGCACCATGTCGAGCAGTTGCCCGAGCCCGTGCTGCCGCAAGGCGCCGATGAAGCGCGCGAAACCTTCGGCGCCGCCGATCTCCGGATTGACCTCGTCGTGTGCCACGACGTCGTAGCCGTGCATGCTGCCGGCGCGGGCGCGCTGGATCGGCGAGCAGTAGACATGGCTCACGCCCAGCTGCGCCAGATACGGCAGGATGCGCACCGCGTCGTCGAAGCCGAAATCTTTGTGGAACTGCAGCCGGTAGGTGGCGCGCGGTACGCGTGTCTGCACGCCGGTCGCCATGTCCGACCCCGCAGCAGCCGCACGCGGCCGCAGTTTGGCCATCACGTCGAACAGACTTCGGGCATCGCCGTCGGCGCCGACGGCATCGAGGTCGATGGGCAGCTTGCGGCGCCAGTTCGGCTGCTGGTCGGTCGTGCCGGGCAAATTCGCCTGCTCGACCGAGCCCAATGCGTCTTCGAGCTGGACCAGCATCAGCGCCGAGGGCGCCATCGCCAGATACGCGTGAACGGCTTGCACCGCGAGCGCAGGCAAGGTCTGGCTGCCGGTCGCCTCGGCCACCTGCTCGCCCGTCAGCAGACCGGCATGCTGCACCGCCAGCAGCAGGCGCACGCGCTCCTGCGCACGGCCGAGCAACTGCGTCTCGAAGGTCTGCTGGTCCGGGAACAGGCCCAATTGCCAGCGCAGCCGAAGGTCGTGGCTCGACCACCAGCCGGCCAGCGTGGCGAGGTCGTGCGTGCTGACCGCCACCAGCGCATGGCGCGGGTATTCGCCCGGCGCCTTGAAGTCGCCGTTGGGCCAGCGCTCGAAGTACAGCAGGCGGTACGAATGCACTTCGGACCGGGACAGCGCCGCGCGCATCTCGTCGGCCACCGTGCCGAGGTCTTCGCCGACCACCATGCACTGGTTGCGCTGGCTCTCGAGCGCGACGATGGCCATCATCTCGTGCAGCGCGTAGTGCACATAGGCGCCGTCGCGCGCGGTGCGGCCTTCGGGCACCCAGAAGAGCCGCATCAGCCCCATCACATGGTCGATGCGCAAGGCACCCGCGCCGCGCATGTTGGCGCGCAAGGTCTCGATGAAGATGCGGTAGCCGCTGGCGCGCAGATGGTCCGGCCGCAGCGGCGGCAAGCCCCAGCTCTGGCCGTTTGGATTGAACTCGTCGGGCGGCGCGCCGACGCTGGCACCGGCGCCGAAGGCAGACGGCTCGGCCCACACGTCGGAGCCGCCGCGGTCGACCGACACCGCGATGTCCAGGAACAGGCCGATGCCGAGCCCCAGCGCCCTGCAACGCGCGTTCACCCGCGCAAGTTGCTCGACCGCGACCCACTGCAGGTACATGTGAAAGAGCAGGCGATCGGCATGCTGCGCAGCGAACGTGGCGACCTCGGGCGAAGCCGGGTCGCGGTACGCCTCCGGCCACACGGGCCAGCCCCAGACCGAAGCGTCGGCCGCGTGGAAATGCGCCTGCAGCGCCTCGAACAGCGCGTGCCGGCGCAATGCTTCGCCGCGCTCTTCGAGAAAGGCGAAGAAGGCTTCGCCGCGGATGCTGCGCGAGCCCGTCGAAGCGCCTCTGCCGTCGGCCGACACATGCTGGGCGCGGAAGTGAGCGAAGAGCAGTTCGAGCACTTCGAACTTGGCGGCGGCCACGGCCGGGTAGTCGACCAGCGTCGTGGCGCGCAGATCGGCCAGGCGTGACTGGAAGCCGGCCGAGCGCACCAGGCGCCGCGCCGGTTCGCATGCGTTGAATTCGTCGACCGCCTGCACGTCGATGTACAGCACGTTGATCTGCTGCCGCGACGACGGGCTGTAAGGGCTGGCGTGCGCCGGGTTGTGTGTGAAGAGCGCATGCAGCGGACTCAGTCCGATGATGTCGGCGCCGCGCTCGGCCACCAGCCCGACCAGCTGCGCCAGATCGCCGAAGTCGCCGATGCCCCAGTTGTGCTGCGAGCGCAGCGAATACAGCTGCACCGCCGGACCCCAGACCCGGCCTTCGCCTTGGAGAGCGATCGGCCGATGGCAATGCTCCGGCGCGCTGATGACGAGCGTGGTGGCTTGCAAAGCGTGCGCCGCATCGCCCTCGATGCTGAAGCGGTGATAGCCCGCCGGCAAGCGCAGCGCCATCATCAGGCGACGCTCGTACCAGCCGACGCCGTCGAGCTCGGCATAGGCGGTGTCGGGCAGCGAGCGTGCATCGATCTCGCCGCTGTGTACCGTGCCGCCCTCTTCTTCGAGCCGCCAGCGCACGTACTGCGCGGTCGCCGGCAAACGCAGCGTGACGGCCCACTCGGGCGCGCCGGCCTGCATCGCCAGCACCGGCGGCAGCGTTTCGGACCAGTCGCCACGCTGCGCAGCATCGAGTGCCGCCGTGGCATCGAGCGTGTCGTCGAGCACCACGCCGAACTCGGCGAGCAGCCCGACCAGATGCTCTCGCGCGACGCGGTGGTGGTTGCCCCAGACGTCGTGGTAATCGGTCGAGATACCGAAGTGCGCGCAGAGGCGCTGAACGGCCTCGGTGTCGCTGTGCGCGCGGGGGTCAGACATTCGAAAGCTCCTCGAGGGTGACGTAGACGCCGCCACGCGCGATGCGCAAGGTGGCATCGCCTGTCGGCTCCGCGGCCGACGAATAGATCATTGGGCCGGCCGGCACGGCGATGCCTTCGGCCGTGTCGGCACCGAAATTCGCGAGCAGATGCAGCGATACAGATGTGGTGGATGTCGCCGATGCACCGAGCTGCCACACGACCCGAAGAATGCAGCCGTCAGCGCCTTCGCACGAAAACCTTCCCGCACCGCGCTGCCCCGTCAAATGCGGCACGACCGCGCGCTGCCGCACGGCGAGCAGTTCCCCGATGAGGCGCAGCCACTCGGCATGCGGCCCGGTGTCGCGCTCGTCCCATCGCAGCTTCGACGCGAGAAAAGTCGACTCGGCATTCGGGTCGGGAATGCGCGCGCGCGCCTCGTCGGTCGAGAAGGTGGCGAAGCGGCCGAACTCTTCGCGCCGCCCGTTCGACACCGCCTCGGCCAGCTCGGGGCCGAAGTCGCAGAAATACTGGAACGGTGTCGACGCGGCGTATTCCTCACCCATGAAGAGCATCGGTGCGTGCGGCGACAGCAGCACGCAGGCATAGGCAGCACGCAGCAACACGTCGTCGCCCAGCGCATGAATGCGTTCGCCGAAAGCGCGGTTGCCGATCTGGTCGTGCGTTTGCAGAAACGAGACGAACGCGGCCGATGGCAAGTGCATCGACGACTCGCCGCGCGTCTCGCCTTCGCGGTACGGCGATGGCTGTCCCTGGTAGACAAAGCCTTCCGCCAGCGCCCGGCCGAATTGCGCGACCGGCGCATCGGCGTAGTCGCCGTAGTAGCCATCGGTCTCGCCGGTGGTCAGCACATGCGCCGCATGGTGCAGGTCGTCGTTCCACTGGGCCGTGCCGTCGCGCGGCTTGCCGTCGGCGTCGCGCTCCAGGAACGACGACTCGTTCAATTCGTTTTCAAGCACGACATGCACATGGCGCGTGCGGCCCGGCCCCGCGCGCAAGGTCTCGGCGACTTCGCGAACGATGTG
>JAQGMP010000574.1 GCA_028292285.1 Variovorax sp.
CGGCGCGCGCGGTCGGCGTCGATGCGCACGCCCTCGTCGGCAAGCAATGTCAACGCCGCGAGTTCACCGGCCCACTCCGCGGCATCGGCGCCCATGATGCCGGCGCCGTCGCCAGCGAGGTACACGCCGGGCACGCTGGAGCGGCCCACCGCATCGCGCTCGGGCAAGTGCGCGCGCTGCATCGGCGCGAAGGCGAAGCGGCAGCCGAGCAGGTCGGCCAGTTGCGTCTCGGAGCGCAGCGCGTAGCCGAAGCCGATGGCGTCGCAGTCGAGCGTGTGCTCGCGGCCGTCCTGCGCCCACACGACAGCGCTCGTGCGCTGGTCGCCGAGCACACGCACAAGCCGCACGCCGCTGTGCAGCGCCACGCCATGCGCGCGCAGCCAGCCGACGTAGTACACGCCCTTCATGAAGACAGCCGGCTGCGTGAGCATGGCGGGGACCGCGGCCAGTTGATCGGCGAAGCGCGCGGTGTCGAGCACGGCCGCCACGTCGACGCCGGCCTTCGCGTACTGGTACGCCACCAGATACAGCAAAGGCCCGGTGCCCATGAACACCACGCGTGAGCCTATTGCGCAGCCCTGAAATTTGAGCGCCACCTGCGCGCCGCCGAGCGTGTACACGCCGGGCAGGGTCCATCCGGGAACCGGCAGCACGCGGTCGGTCGCGCCCGTGGCGACGATGAGCTGGCGATAGCGCACGGTGCGCGTGGTGTGCGTCGGTCCGTGCATCACATCGAGCTGGCCGTCCTGCACGTTCCAGACGAGGCTGTCGGGCCGGTAGTCGATCGAGTCGACCACGCCATCGATCGCAGCGTGCACAGCCTTCGCACGCGATGCTTCCATGCCGTACAAGGATTCGGGCGGCCGCGCGAAATGCGCCGGCGGGCGGCGATAGATCTGTCCGCCGGCACGCGGCGCTTCATCGATCAGCACCGGCCGTATCCCATGCGCGACCAGGGCCTGCGCGGCGCGGATACCGGCCGGGCCGGCGCCGACGATCACCGGTTGCAACGCGGGCATCGTGCTCATGCGGGTGCGCCTCCGGTAGCGCCGGTCGTGAGCGCCATGCCGGGCTCGATGAAAGTCGAGCACGCTCGCAAGCGTGCGCCATCGGCCGTTTCGACCCAGCAGTCCTGGCACGCACCCATCATGCAGAAACCGGCGCGCGCCTCGCCGCTGAACTCGTTGCGGCGCAACCTGCCGACCTGCGTGAGCATGGCCGTCAGCACCGTATCGCCGACCAGCGCGCTCGCGGCCTCGCCGTCGATGCTGAAGGCCACGGCTTCGCGATCCGTCTCGGCGACGCGGCGCAGCAAAGGTGCAGTCCCGGTCATCAGCGGCGCCCCACCAGCACGCGGTCGAGCCCGTACACGCGGTCGAGCAGGATCATCGCGACCGCCGTCACCGCCACCATCAACGCCGACACTGCCGCCATCAGCGGATCGATCGATTCGGTCGCGTACATGTACATGCGCACCGGCAGCGTCACGGTGCTGGGCGAGGTGACGAAGATCGACATCGTCACTTCGTCGAAGCTGTTGATGAAGGCGAGCATCCAGCCGCCCGTCACGCCCGGCAAGATCATCGGCAGCGTGATGCGCGTGAAGACGGTGGCCTGCGTGGCGCCGAGCGACAGCGCCGCCTGCTCCGCACTGCGGTCGAAACCGACCAGCGCAGCGACGACCAGCCGCAGCGAGTACGGCGTGACGATCAACGCGTGCGCCATCACCAGGAAGCCGAAGCTGCCCGTGCCGCCGACCAGTGCGAAGAGCCGCAGCAACGCCACGCCGAGCACCAGATGCGGAATGATGAGCGGCGACAAGAACAACGCATTCAAGAAGTCGCGCCCCGGGACTTCGTAGCGCGTGATCGCCATGCCCGCGGGCACTGCCAGAAGCGTGGCGATGGTGGCCGAAACCAGCGCCAGCCACAGGCTGTTCCAGAACGACTGCATGAAGTCCGGATGCGCGAACACCGCGCGAAACCAGCGCAGGGAGAACTCGGTCGTCGGCAGCGTCAGCGTGTTCTCGGGCGTGAAAGCCACCACGCACACCACGATCAGCGGCGCCAGCATGAAGGCGATGACCAGCGCGTTGAACGCGAGGGCGATGGGTCCGTTCTTGGTCATGGCTCAGCCCAATGATTTCTTGTACCGGCCTTCGACCAGCCGGTTGTAGCTCAGCATGACCACCAGATTGGCGACCAGCAGCACGAGCGCGATGGCGGCGCCGAGCGGCCAGTTCAGCTCATGCAAATACTCGTCGTAGACGACGGTCGCGACCATCTTCAGCCGGCGCCCGCCGAGCAAGCCCGGAATGGCGAACGAACTGGCCGACAGGCCGAACACGATCAGGCTCCCCGACAAGATGCCCGGCATCACCTGCGGCAGCACGATGCGGCGCAGCGTGGTGAAGGGCGATGCCTTGAGCGACAGGGCGGCGTTTTCGACACCGGGGTCGAGCTTCTGCAGCGAGGTCCACACGGGGATGACCATGAACGGCAGCATCACGTGCACCAGCGCGATGATGACCGCCGTCTCGGTGTAAAGCATCTTGATCGGCGCGATACCGATGAGGCCCAGCAGCCCGTTCACCAGCCCTTCGGGGCCGAGCAGCATGCTCCAGCCGAAAGCGCGCACCACGACCGATACCAGCAGCGGCGCCAGCACGACAAGCAGCAGGATCGAGCGCCACGGGTTGCGCATGCGGCTGAGCACATACGCTTCGGGCGTGCCCACCGCGACGCAAATCAGCGCCACCACGCCGGAAATCCAGAAGGTGCGCCAGAAGATGCCGTAGTAGTAGCTGTCGGTGAAGATCAGCGTGTAGTGCTCGAGTGTGAATTCACCGGCTTTCGGTCCGGTGACCGGGTCGTAGACATTGAAAGACAGCACCGCGGTGAGCAGCAGCGGCACCGCGAGCAGCGCGCCGAACAGCAGGAGCGCCGGGCCTGAGAGCCACCAGGGCGTGGCCTTGCTGCGTCCCTTGTTCGGCTGGCTCACGCTGCGACCCCGGTCGACACCTCTTGGACCGCCGCTTCGCCATCGGCCGGCAGCAAGCGTGTGCAGTGGTCCGGCCAATCGACAGCGGCGCGCGCGCCCTCTTCCAGCGCGTCGCGGCCGTCGTTCGGACACAGCACCATCAGGTCGCCGATCGGCGTCGCGACGCGATACAGCCACTGACTGCCGAGAAAGAAACGTTCGCCGACTTCGCCATCGAGGCGGCCGCTGCCTGGCACTACCAACTGCAGCTTCTCGGGTCGAACACTCAGCAGCACGGCGGCACCGGCGCGGTATCCGGCGTCGGCCACATCGACGCTCAATGCGCCGATCCGCACCGACTGGTTCGGGCTGTCGCCGGCAATGCGGCCTTCGAGCAGGTTCGCCTTGCCGACGAAGGTCGAGATAAAGCGCGTGCGCGGGTGCTCGTACACGTTGTGCGGATGGTCGATCTGCGTGGCGCGACCGCCTTCCATGACGACCACGCGATCGCTGATCGACATCGCTTCGCTCTGGTCGTGCGTGACCATGACGGTGGTTGTGCCGACCTTGCGCTGGATCTGGCGCAGCTCGAACTGCATTTCTTCGCGCAGCTTGGCGTCCAGGTTCGACAGCGGCTCGTCGAGCAGCAGGACCGGCGGCTCGATCACCAGCGCGCGCGCCAGCGCCACGCGCTGCCGCTGCCCGCCCGACAGCTCGCGCGGGTACTTGTCGGCGTGGGCTTCGAGATGCACGAGACCCAGCGCATCACGCACCCGCTCGCGCCGTTCGGCCTTGGGCATCTTGCGCATTTCGAGGCCGAAGCTGACGTTGTCGCGCACCGTCATGTGCGGAAACAGCGCGTAGGTCTGGAACACGATGCCGAGCCCACGGGTATTGGCCTTTGCATGGGTGATGTCGCGGCCGTCCAACTCGATACGGCCTTGCGTCACCGCCTCGAAGCCCGCGACCATCTGGAGCGTCGTCGTCTTGCCGCAACCCGATGGACCGAGCAGCGAGACGAATTCGCCCTTTTCGACAGACAGGTTCATCGACGACACCGCGCAGGTATCGCCATAGAACTTGGTGACGCCCGTGAGTTGCAGGAAAGACATGCCGACCTCTTTTTCATCTGCTTCCGCCATTGCGGCAGAAGTTACGCAATCTATTGCAAGTAATGCGCCCTAAAGAAGCGGGTATTCCATAGAATAGAATCTTTCTTCCATTTATTTCGTTCAATGGAATAAATGACGGCGCTAATGATCTATTTATTCCGCGGACCGACATGACAGAACCCACGGCCTCGACGGCTTCGGTGCCCCGACTGTTTTCAGTGATCCGCGCCCTCACCGAAGTGCACCCCGATGGGGGCCGCGTGACGCAAATTGCGCGCAGCGTGGGGCTGACGCAGGCGACGGCGCACCGCTTGCTGCAGTCGCTCGTTGCCGAGGGCATCGTCGAGCAAGACGCCCGAAGCAAGCTGTACCGGCTCGGCATCGAGTTCTTCGCGATGGCCGCGCACGCCGGCAACCCAGGAGACCTCCGCACGCTGTGCCGGCCCGCTCTGCTGCGCCTGTGCGCCAGCCTTGGCGACAGCATCTTTTTGCTGGCACGCAGCAACTTCGACGCGGTCTGCCTGGATCGCAGCGAAGGGCCCTTTCCGATCCGCTCTTTCTCGGGTGACATCGGCGGGCGCGTCGCGCTCGGCGTCGGTCAGGGCGCAATGGCCATCTTGGCGTTTTTGCCCGAGGCCGAGCGCGAAGAAGTCATCCGCTTCAACCTGTCGCGGCTGCGCGAGTACGGCATTCACGACGAGGTCTATCTGCGCACCGAGATCGATCGCGTACGGCAAACCGGTTTTGCCGCGCGCAATGCCGGCCTGCTCGACGGCATGGCCGGCGTCGCCGTGCCGATCCTCGACCGCGAAGGCCGCGCCGTCGCAGCGCTGGCTGTGGGCACGATTGCCGACCGGCTCAACGCCGACCGCCTGCCGACCGTGGTCGAGTTGCTCAAGCGCGAAGCTGCGGCGATCGGGCCGAAGATCAATCCGTTCGATGCCACCCTGCGGCGGCCCTCGCAAATCCTGGCCAACGCATCTGCCTGATTTCGAATGCGGCTGATGCGGCTCCCTCACGTGTATCTGACCTTCTTCTATGCCTCCACTTTTTAACGCCATGACCCAAGCACCAAGCTCCTCCGCCTCCGCTCTGTCCGAAGAAGTCGCCGCCCTGCTGAAGCGCCTTGGCGTGCCGATCGGCGCGTACACCGGCGGCGATTTGCCGACGCGTTCGCCCGTGACCGGCGAGACGATCGCCGCCGTCGCACAAAGCTCGCCCGCCGAAGCGACCGCCGCCATCGGGCGCGCCCAGGCGGCCTTCCTGGAATGGCGCAAGGTGCCGGCGCCACGCCGCGGTGAACTGGTGCGCCTGCTGGGCGAAGAACTGCGCACCGCCAAGGCCGACCTCGGCCGCCTCGTGACGATCGAGGTCGGCAAAGTGCCGTCCGAAGGCGCCGGTGAAGTGCAGGAAATGATCGACATCTGCGACTTCGCGGTCGGCCTGTCGCGCCAGCTCTACGGCCTGACCATCGCTACCGAGCGCGCGCAGCACCGCATGATGGAAACGTGGCATCCGCTGGGAGTCTGCGGTGTCATTTCCGCCTTCAACTTTCCGGTGGCCGTGTGGTCGTGGAACGCAGCGCTCGCGCTGGTGTGCGGCGATGCGGTGGTCTGGAAACCTTCGGAAAAAACACCGCTGACCGCACTCGCAGTGCACGCCATCGCGCAACGCGCACTCGCACGATTCGGCGATGCGCCGGCAGGCTTGCTCGAGCTTTTGATCGGGCAGCGCGACATCGGCGAAACCCTGGTCGACGACCCTCGCGTGGCGGTACTTTCCGCCACCGGATCGACCACGATGGGGCGCCAGGTCGGCCCCCGCGTGGCGGCCCGTTTTGCCCGCGCGATTCTCGAACTCGGCGGCAACAATGCCGCCATCGTCGCGCCGTCGGCCGACCTCGACCTCACGCTGCGCGGCGTCGCTTTCTCGGCGATGGGCACGGCCGGCCAGCGCTGCACGTCACTGCGCCGCCTGTTCGTGCACGACAGCATCTACGACGCGTTCGTGCCGCGCCTGGCCAGGGTGTATGCCAGCGTGCAGGTCGGCGACCCGCGCGAGTCCGGCACGCTGGTCGGTCCGCTGATCGACGCTGCGGCCTTCGCCAGCATGCAGAACGCGCTGGACGAAAGCCGTGCGGCCGGCGCTACGGTGCACGGCGGCGAACGCGTGACGGGCATCGGCGGCGCCGACGCCTTCTACGCACGGCCTGCGCTGGTCGAATTGACGGCGCACGAAGGCGCCGTACTGCGCGAAACCTTCGCGCCCATCCTCTACGTGGTTCGCTACAAGGACATGGACGAAGCCATCGCCTGGCACAACGCGGTCGGCGCCGGCCTGTCGTCATCCATCTTCACGCTGGACATGCGCGAGGCCGAACGCTTCATGTCGAGCGCAGGCTCCGACTGCGGCATCGCCAACGTGAACATCGGCCCGAGCGGCGCCGAAATAGGCGGCGCCTTCGGCGGCGAGAAGGAAACCGGCGGCGGCCGCGAAGCCGGCTCCGACAGCTGGAAAGCCTACATGCGCCGCGCGACCAACACCATCAACTACTCGCACGAACTGCCGTTAGCGCAAGGCGTGGTGTTCGATATCGAGACTTGAGGGGGTTGCTTCCGTACCGCTTGAAGCCTCTCGGCAAAATTCCAACGCGATTCGTCCTGTCCTGCCGATGCCGACGACGGCATCCGTGCATTGGCAAGTTGCGATGCAGCACTGCGAACCGCACTCGGTGACGTTCGCGACCGCTTTGCCTGGTGCTGAGCTCGTCGACGTCTCTAGCGTTATGCCAAGCGTCTGATCGAATTGCGAAAGTCAACATGCTGCTGCAGAGTCGTAGACGTCGGTCAACAACGGCGTCCATATCGACATCACCGTTTGTCAGCTGGTATCTAAGTGTGAACAGGTAGTTCAATGGCTCGTCTCCGCACGCTTCGCGTCGATGCGACCTGATGGGTTCAATGAAGTGCCTGATTGTTCGTCACGCACGTCACTTCCCAAGCTACGAGAGCTGCACCGACGCAACTTGAGGCCAACTCGACCCATTGTCCGAGCTGGCGAAGGGCTGCCAATCACTGCCTCACCGAATCGGCTGCAAATGCAGTC
>JAQGMP010000595.1 GCA_028292285.1 Variovorax sp.
GCGCCTTCGGCTGGGATTCGGACATGACGGCCTACGGCCCGAAGGCGCATCTGGCGTCGGCTGTCATCAACTGGGGTCCGTACTACATCAAGGCCACCAAGGACGCGCTGGAAGGCAAGTGGGCGACTGGCCAGAGCTGGTGGGGCGTGAAGGAAGGCGCCATCGACCTCGTGTCGATCGCCGACGACGTGCCGGCCGATATCAAGGCCAAGGTCGAGACCGTGAAGGCCGGCCTGAAGGACGGCAGCTTCTCGATCTGGAAAGGCCCGATCGTCGGCCAGGACGGCAAGGAACTGATCGCTGCCGGCGCCGTGGCGGACGACAAGTTCTTGTCGGGAGTGAACTTCTACGTCAAGGGCGTGGACGGCAAGGTGCCGGGCGACAAGAAGTAGAGCTCGCCCCCAGGTTGCTGCGCACTTCGTGTCGCAGCGCCCACCCCCTGACCGGGGGCGACACCAGTGGCCCGGCGAAGCCGGTTCCACGATGTCTCTGGAAGGGACGCGTGATGCTTCAGAATTAAGGGTCGCCTTGGCGGCCCTTTTTCTTTTTTGCGGTTTCGTTTGTCTCATCCCCCAGTTTCTCAAGACGCCCCGGCTTTCTTGAAGCGCGGCACGCCTGCTTATCGGCGGGCTACCTTCGCCATCTTCTGCGCGGGGCTGTCGACCTTTGCTGCTATCTACTGCGTGCAGCCTTTGCTGCCGCTGTTCGCGAGCCACTTCGGCGTGTCGGCTGCGAACAGCAGCTTGACGCTGTCGCTCACCACGTTGTGTCTTGCGCTATGCATGCTGGTCGCGGGATCGCTGGCCGAAGCGCTGGGGCGCAAGCCGGTGATGCTGGTCGCGCTGGGTGTGTCGGGCGTGCTCGGGCTGGCTTGCGCTTTCGTGGATTCGTGGCCGGTGCTGCTGGTGCTGCGTGCGCTGGTCGGCGTTGCATTGAGCGGGTTGCCTGCACTGGCGATGGCGTACGTCGGCGAAGAATTCGATCCGTCGTCGCTCTCGTCCGCGATGGGGCTCTACATCAGCGGGAACGTGCTGGGCGGATTGGCCGGACGGTTGCTGTCGGGCGGGCTGGCCGACCTCGGTGGCTGGCCCTTGGCGATGGGCGGCATCGCGACACTGAGCCTGGTCTCGCTGGTCATTTTCGCGTGGCTGCTGCCGCCATCGCGGCACTTCAAGCCACAGCCGTTGTCGTTCGGTGGCCTCGTCGACAACTTCGTGCTGCATCTCAAAACGCCAGCGTTGCGCATCGGCTTCGCGCTGGCGTTTTTGTTGATGGGCAGCTTCGTCGCGGTCTTCAACTACATCGGCTTTCGCTTGGCAGCACCGCCCTTCGGCTTGTCGTCGACGGTCATCGGCCTGCTCTTCACCGTCTACCTGCTCGGCAGCTACAGCGCGAGCAAGGCGGGTTCGATGGTCGACCGCATCGGCGCACGCCGCGTGGTGCAGATCGGCATCGGCTTGATGCTGCTCGGCATCGCGGCCCTGGCTACCCCGTGGCTGCCCGTCGTCGTGTGCGGCCTCGCTTTGCTCACCACTGGATTTTTCGCTGCGCACGCCGTGGCGAGCGGCCAGGTCGGGCAGCGTGCGCACGGTGCCAAGGCGCAGGCTGCTTCCCTCTATCTGTGCGCGTACTACCTCGGCTCCGGCGTGCTCGGCTACGCCGGCGGCGCGCTTTGGCAGTACGCAGGCTGGCTGGCGCTGATGGCTGGCGTGGCGGCGTCGGTGCTCATCGCCGCAGCGCTGACCCGGCGCTGGTAGCCGGCGTGCGGCACACTTGCCGCAGAACCTTTTCAGGAGCGCCCCGATGACCCCGATCATCCCTTTCACCACCACTGTCGACTTCTCGAAAGTCGCAGCCGACCGCCTGCCCGAGCTGCTTTGCGCCATGCCCAAGGCCGAGCTGCACATGCACATCGAAGGCTCGCTCGAACCCGAGCTGATTTTCGCGCTGGCGCAGCGCAACGGCGTGCCGATTCCGTATGCAGACGTCGAGGCCTTGCGGCGCGCGTACGCCTTCACCAACCTGCAGAGCTTCCTCGACATCTACTACGCCGGGGCCAGCGTGCTCATCACGAGCCAGGACTTCTACGACATGGCGTGGGCCTATCTGCAGCGCGCCGCCGCCGACAACGTGGTGCACACCGAGATGTTCTTCGATCCGCAGACGCACACGGCGCGCGGCATTCATGTGAAGACCGTCATCGACGGGCTCTACCGCGCCTGCGTCGATGCAAAAGAGCAACTGGGCGTCAGCGCCAGCTTGATCCTCTGCTTCTTGCGTCATCTCAGTGAAGAAGACGCCTTCGAAACGCTGTCGCAAGCACTGCCGTATCGCGATCGGTTCATCGGCATCGGGCTCGATTCCGGCGAGGTCGGCAACCCGCCCGAAAAGTTCGCGCGGGTGTTCGCACGCTGCCGCGAGCTGGGCTTTCACCTGGTCGCGCATGCCGGCGAAGAAGGTCCGCCGGAATATGTGTGGAGCGCGCTGGATGTGCTGAAGGTCGAGCGCGTCGACCATGGCGTGCAGAGTTCGAAAGACCCGGCGCTGATGGCGCGCCTGGCGCAAGACCGCATCCCGCTCACGGTGTGTCCGCTGTCGAACCTCAAGCTGTGCGTGTTCCCCGCGTTGGCCGACCACAACCTCGGTGCACTGCTCGACGCCGGCCTTGTCGCGACCGTCAACTCCGACGACCCCGCGTATTTCGGCGGCTACATGAACGAGAACTTCTTGCAGACCTTTGCTGCGACCGGCCTGACCGCACGGCATGCGTGGCAACTGGCGGCCAACAGTTTCGAGGGGAGCTTCATCAGCGCCGAAGCCAAGCGCGCTTACCTCGATCGGCTCGACGCGGTGTTCGCGGAATTCGCGGTGTTCTGAGGCGCGCCGCCGTCGACCGACCTGCAAGCTGGCTGGAATCGAACCTCGATTGGCTGCCGGAGCAGTGCGGTCGGCCACCGCGCAGCGACCCCCGTTCCTAAAGTCGAAGCTCCATCTTCAGGAGCATCCACATGGCCTTGTCCATCGACGGCGTCGGCATCCCCGACAGCCAACTCGCCAAAGAAATCACCGAGCTCGTGCGGGACACCGAGTCCCCGCTGCTCTTCCATCATTCCAGCCGTGTCTATTACTTCGGCGCTCTGGCCGGCAAGCGCCTCGGGCTGACTTTCGATCCCGAGCTGTTGTATGCAGGCGCGATGTTTCACGACATGGGCCTGACCCATCAGCACAGCAGCGCCTGTGAGCGCTTCGAGGTCGATGGTGCGAACGTCGCGCGCAGCTTTCTTTGCAGCCATGGCATTGCGCAGAACGATGTCGACCTGGTCTGGAATGCCATCGCGCTGCACACGACGCCCGGCATTCCGCAGCACATGCATCCGGTGGTGGCGCTCGTGACGGCCGGCGTCGAGATGGACGTGCTCGGCATCGACTATCCGGCGTTTTCCGGTGCAGATCGCGAGCAGGTCGTGGCAGCCCATCCGCGCAGCCTGAACTTCAAGGAAGACATCCTCGAGGCGTTCTACAACGGCATCAAGCACAAGCCCGGCACGACCTTCGGCAACGTCAAGGCCGATGTGATGGCCGACAAGGATCCGGACTTCCAGCGCGGTAATTTCTGCAGCGTGATCCGCAACTCCGCCTGGAAGGGTTGAAACGAATCAGCCTTCGGGCTGGTCACCGCTCACGTTGGCGCTGCCGAAATTCAAACGGTAGTGCTGCGGACTCACCCCCAGCCTTCGCACGAACACAGCGCGCATGCGATGCGTGTCCTTGAACCCGCACTGGTAGGCCACGGTCTTGAGCGGCGCCGCGCTCGCCTCCAGCATGACGCGGGCCGCATCCAGCCGCGCGCTCTCGACGAATTCGGCCGGCGTGACCTTAACGTCGCGCACAAAGAGGCGTGAGAAGGTGCGCTCGCTCATGTTCGCCACCTTTGCCAGCGCGGCCACCGTCAGGTCGTCGCGCAAATGGGCGAGGATGTGCAGCTTGGTCAGCATCAACGGCGAATCGGCCTCGACATGCGGCGTCAAAAAAGGGCTGAACTGCGACTGGCCGCCCGCGCGTTGTGTGAACACGACCAGCCGCCGCGCGACCTGAAGCGCCACCTCGGCGCCGTGTTGCTGCCCGACGATGTACAGCCCGAGATCGATCCCCGCCGTCACCCCGGCCGAGGTGTAGAGCGCGCCGTCTTGCGTGTACAGGCGGTTGGAATCCACGCGCGCCGACGGGCACAGCCGGGCCAGCGCAGCAGCGTCGTTCCAGTGCGTGGTCACGGTCCGCCCGTTCAGCAGGCCGGCGCGCGCCAGGATGAAGGCGCCGCTGCAGATTGAGCCGTGCTGCGTGGCGCGCGCGCTGGCGGCCTGCAACCACGCGTACAGGGCCGGGTCGAAATGCTGGTGCACCAAAGCCGGACCGCCTGCGACCAGCAACAGGTCGTAGGCGTCGAGCGCCTCGCTGTAATGGCGGTGCGCCTGCAACGGCAACCCGTTGGAGCAGGCCTTCGACCCATGCTCCACGCCGATGACTTCGATCAGGTAGTGATCTTCCGGCGGCAGGAAGCGATTGGCTTCCGCAAACACATCGAGCGGGCCGCTGACGTCGAGCGACTGGACTCCGGTGAAGACAAGCAAGGCAACGGTTCGGGTCATGGTCGAGGGTCGAGGGCTGATAAATCTCAGAGCCGATTCTCAACCGCAGTGGCAACTGCCGTTCGAAATGGGACAATCGCCGCCGCGCCGCTGTTGCTCCAGGCGGCGCAAGCTTTTCATCCGGGGCCATGTTGAGGAACACCATGTACAAAAACCTTGTGGCTGTGCTCGCGGCTGCCTGTTGCTTTCTATCCCCCGCTTTTTCGCAGACGCCGACGCCTTCCAGCGATCCGTTGAAGGTCGCCTTCGTCTACGTCGCGCCGCTGTCGGACATGGGCTGGGTCCATCAGCACGACCAGGCCCGCAAGGCGATGGAAGCAGCGCTCGGCAGCAAGGTCAAGACCAGCTATGTCGAGAACGTGGCCGAAGGGGCCGATGCCGAACGCGTGATCCGCGATCTGGCACAGCAAGGCAACAAGCTCATCTTCACGCCGAGCTTCGGCTACATGGAGCCGACATTGAAGGTGGCCAAGGACTTTCCGGACGTCAAGTTCGAGTCGATCACCGGCTACAAGACGGCTCCGAATGTCGCGACCGCCAACGCGCGCTACTACGAGGGGCGCTACCTCGCAGGCATCGCGGCCGGTCGCATGACGAAGACGCACGTGGCGGGCTACGTGGCGGGCTTTCCGATTCCTGAAGTGCTGCAGGGCATCAACGCCTTCACGCTCGGCATGCGTTCGGTCGATGCGCAAGCGCGCGTCAAGGTGGTGTGGCTCGACGTCTGGTTCGACCCGACGAAGGAGCGCGATGCGGCCATGGCGCTGTTCAACCAGAACGTCGACGTGATCGCCTTTCACACCGGTTCGTCGGCCGTGATGACGGCGGCGCAAGAGCGCGGCAAGCTGGCCATCGCCTATCACTCCGACATGCGCAAGGTCGCACCCGATGCGCAGTTGGTCGCGGTCACGCACGAGTGGGGTGGCTACGACACGCAGCGCGCCCGCGCCGTGCTCGATGGCAGCTGGAAGAGCGGCGATGTCTGGGGCGGCGTGAAAGAGGGCATGGTCCATGTCGGCGACTTCGGCTCGAAGGTGCCCAAGGCCGTGCAGGACGAAGTGCTGGCGCGCCAACGCGACATCGCCTCGGGCAAGCTGGTGCCGTTCCATGCGGTCGCCGACGTGCGCG
>JAQGMP010000603.1 GCA_028292285.1 Variovorax sp.
CCGCCTGTGCGTGCGGCCGGGCGATGCGGTCGTATGCCGCCGCGAAGCCGCGCAGGCTTGCGGCCGCGACCTTGTCGACCTTCTCGGGTGCGGCGGTGTCGCGGCCGCGCACCACGGCCTCGTACGCATCGCGCGGAAACGGAAAGAGGCCGCTGCCGGCGATGGCGCCCAGCATCACCGCGCTGACCACCGTGCCGGCCTCGCGCGCCACTGCGCCCATGTCGAACACGTGGTGCTCGCGGCTGAACGCCTTGACCACGCCGAGCAGCGCCGCGTCGTCGGCGCGGCCGTCGCCGGTCTGCATGCGCTCGGCGGTGGTCAGCGTGCGGCTCGATGAAGTGATGACCAGCGTGCGCTCCGGCGCGCTCATGCCGTTGCCGATCTGCCGCGTGGTCTCGAGCAGTTCGGACGACACGATGCCATCGAGCGCGCCCGGCACCGGGCTCAGGCTGAAGACTGGTTTACGGCCGCCCAATTGCACGAGCGGCAACGGAAAGACTTCGACGTAGTAGGTCGTCGCGCCGGTGCGTTGGGCCACGCCGGGAATCGACGTGCTCTGCGCCGCATAGCCGGCGTGCCGCGCGATGTCGACCAGCCATTCGGTCAGCACGCCGCCGCCTTCGCCGCCGAGTGCGCAGATGAGGAGGGTGATGGGACGGCTTGCGTTCATCGAATGCGTTCAGCGGGGCGCAGGGCGTTCACGACGGTGCTGCGCAAGCCATGCAACAGCCGCTCGTGCCACTTCGGGTTCTGCACGATCTCGGCGCGATAGAAGCTCGGACACAGCGTGGCGGCATGCGCGTTTTCGCCGCAGAGGCCGCAGCCGACGCAGCCGTCGATGACCACCGCCACCGGATCGACCTTGAGCGGGTCGGGGTTGTCTTTCAGCGTCAGTGTCGGGCAGCCCGACAAGCGAATGCAGGCGTGGTCGCCGTTGCACACGTCTTCGTCGACGCCGTACTTCACCCGCACCACGCGCTCGCCGCGCTTCAGCAGTCCGGCGATCCAAGGACGGATGCGGCGTTGCCGCTCCAGCTGGCATTCGCCCTCGGCGATGATGACTTTCAATCCGTTGAAGTCGCTGGTGAAAGCATCGTTGAGCGTCGCGCGCATCTTTGCGACGCCGTAGGTGTGCACGGTGCGCATCCACTGCACGCCCAGGCCCTTCAGCGTCGCCTCGATGGTCTGGTTCTTGTCGACCAGGCTCTGCTGCTTGTCGACCGCGCGCTCCTTCATGTCGTCGTCCGGCGTCGAGATGATGTCTTGTGTGCCGGTCGCCGACGTATAGCCGTTCTTGAAGATCAGCAGCACCGCGTCGTCGCCGTTGAAGAGCGCGCTCTGCACGCCGGTGAGCAGGCCGTTGTGCCAAAAACCGCCGTCGCCCATGATCGACAGCGCACGCCGCTGCATCATCGGCGACACGCCCGCGCGGCTCGCCAGACTCATGCCGTAGCCGAGGATCGAATGGCCCATCGAAAACGGCTCGAAAGTGCCGAACGCGTGGCAGCCGATGTCGGCCGCGATGTGCACCGGGCCGCTGTCGAGCTGGGCCAGCTTGAGGGCGGAGAACACCGGCCGCTCGGGGCAGCCGATGCAGAAGCTCGGGGGCCGGATGGGCAAGGGCACGTCGAGCTGTTTGGCGACGGCGTCACGGCGGGTGCGGTTGCCGGCGAGCCATTGTTGTGCGGCGCCCTCACCCCAGCCCTGTCCCGGGGGGAGAGGGAGCAAATCCAGAAAGCTCAGCAAGCCCTGCGTCAGCACTTCGACCGTGTACTCGCCGGCTGCCGCCAGCACATCCTTGCCGTGCAGCGGCGTCTGGATGTCGCGGCGCCGCAGCAGGGTCGCGATCTCCTGCTCGATGTATTCGGGCTGGCCTTCTTCGACCACCAGCACCGCGCGCTTGCCGATGCAGAAGTCGGCGACCTGCTCGGGCACCAGCGGGTAGGTCACGTTGAGCACCAGGATCGGCATCGCCGCCGCACCGAAGGCATCGGCCAGGCCGTGCTGCTGCAGGCTGCGCACCAGCGCGTTGTACAGGCCGCCCTGCACGATGAGCCCGATGTCGGCGTGGGCCGCGTCGGTGCCGGGCAGCAGCTCGTTGAGCGCGTGCTCGGCGATGTAGCGCCGCGCCGCCGGAATGCGCTCGTCGCCCTTCAGCTTCTCGTGCCGAAAAGTGACGGGCGGGTGCGCCAGGCGCATGTAGTCGAAGCCGGCCGGCTCGGCCATCAGCGCGCGGGTCGAGATGGCCGACGCGACGTTGTCACGGCAGTCGAAGCTGCCGCGCACGTGGCAGGTGCGAATCCGCAGCTCCATCAGGCACGGCATGTTCGAGTGCTCCGACAGCCGAAAGCCGTGCTCGACCATGTCGACCATGCGGCCCAGATCGGGCCGTGGGTCGAGCAGGCACATGCTCGACTTGAGCGCATAGGCGTGCGTGCGCTCCTGGATCACCGAGGCGCCTTCACCGTAGTCTTCGCCGACGACGATCAGCACGCCGCCGGTCACGCCGGGGGAAGACAGGTTGGAGAGCGCATCGGCCGCGACGTTGGTGCCGACGATCGACTTCCAGGTCACCGCGCCGCGCAGCGGATAGTGGATCGACGCGCCCAGCATGGCGGCCGCCGAGGCCTCGTTAGAGCAGGCTTCGACATGCACGCCGAGCTCGTCCATCAACGGCTTGGCCTGCACCATCACGTCGAGCAGGTGCGACACCGGCGCGCCCTGGTAGCCGCCCACGTAGGCCACGCCCGATTGCAGCAGGCCCTTGGTGATGGCGAGGATGCCTTCGCCGTGAAAGGTATCGCCCGCGCCGAGGCGCAAGGCTTCGATTTCCTTGCTGAATGAAACTTCCATCGTGTCTCCGGTCCGCGTTATGGGGCACATCTTCAGGGTCGCACGTACATCGATCAATAGAATGAAACGAATATCGGACATGAACGCGATGCATATCAACGATGTGGACTTGAACCTGCTGCGCCTCTTCGATGCGGTGTACCGCGCCCGCAGCGTGAGCCGCGCCGCCGAGCAACTGGGGCTGACGCAGCCGGCCGCCAGCCATGGCCTGTCGCGGCTGCGGCACTTGCTGCAAGACGCGCTCTTCACGCGGGCGCCCGGCGGCGTCGCACCCACTCCGCGGGCCGAGCGATTGGCGGTTGCAGTGCAGTCGGCGCTCGGCACGCTCGAAGAGGCGCTGTTCGAGCCTGACCGCTTCGAGCCGACCGCCTCGCGCAAGACGTTTCGCATCCACATGAGCGACATCGGCGAGGGTCGCTTCCTGCCCGCGCTGATGGGTAGGCTGGGAGAACTGGCGCCTGGCGTGCGGCTGGAGACCGAGCCTTTCGCGCCGGCTGAGATCGCGCCGGCACTCGACAGCGGGCGCATCGATTTCGCCTTTGGCTTTTTGCCGAAAGTGCGCGACACGCAGCG
>JAQGMP010000616.1 GCA_028292285.1 Variovorax sp.
TCGGGCAGGTCGACGAAGACCACGTCGCCCAATGCATCTTGCGCATGCACTGTGATGCCGACGGTGACGGGTGCGTCCATGTCGGCGGCCTCGACCCACTCGTGGTCTTTGGTGTATTTGACTGTCATGTGAAGAGCTCCTTGAGAAAAAATTCAGCCTCTGAAATAGCGGGTCGGCACGAACGGCAGCGTGGTCACTTCCATCGGAACGGGCTTGCCGCGAACGATCGCCTGGATGCGGGTGCCGGGCTCGGCATAGGCGAGGGCGACGTAGGCCATCGCGATCGGCCGCTCGGCGGTCGGGCCGGGCAGGCCGCTGGTGACTTGGCCGACGGCCAATCCGCCTTCGAACGATTCGAGCAGCGTGCCGTCGCGCACCGGAATGCGCTCCAGCGCAACCAGGCCGACGCGCTTGCGCTTCAGCGTCGCGTGGTCGGTGTAGCCGGCTGCGCCCGTCGATGCGGTGAGCTGCGCCAGGATCTTGTCGGCACCGGGGAAGCCGCCCTCGCGCGCACCGCCGGTGCGGCGCACTTTCTGGATGGCCCAGTTCAGCGAGGCTTCGACGGGCGTGGTCGTGGTGTCGATATCGCTGCCGTACAGGCACAGGCCGGCTTCGAGCCGCAGCGAGTTGCGTGCGCCGAGGCCGATCGGCGCGACCTCGGGTTGCGCGAGCAGCAGGCGCGCCAGCGCGTCGGCGTCGCGCGCCGCCACCGAAATCTCGAAGCCGTCCTCGCCGGTGTAGCCGCTGCGGGTGACGAAGACCGGGATCTTCGGGCCGTCACCGTTGTCGATGAGCACCGCGCCGCCCGTCATGAAAACGAAGCGCTCGATGCCGGGGCACAGGCGCGCCATCGTCGCTGCGGCCTGCGGTCCTTGTAGCGCCAGCAGCGCGTGGTCGGGCAAGGGCTGAACTTCGCAGCGGCCGCCGATTTTTTGCTGGATGTGCGCGATGTCGTCAGCCTTGCAGGCACCGTTCACGATGACGAAGATCGAGTCGTGTCCTTCGTTGAAGAACATCAGGTCGTCGAGGATGCCGCCTTCGTCGTTCAGCAGCAGACCGTAGCGCTGCTTGCCCGGCGCGAGGCCGATCACGTCGACCGGCATCAACGTTTCGAAAGCGGCCGCAGCGTCTGGCCCGACCAGCCGCAACTGGCCCATGTGCGAGATGTCGAAAAGGCCGGCGGCGCTGCGCGTGTGCTTGTGTTCGGCGATCAGGCCGGCCGGGTACTGCACCGGCATCGAGTAGCCGGCGAAAGGCACCATGCGGGCGCCCAGTTCGACGTGCAGGTCGTAGAGCGGGGTCTTGAACAGCGCATCGGCCATGGCGGTTTCCAGCAACAAAAAGGGGCAGTCGAATCCCATGGCGCAAGCCACGGGCCACCCCTGCTGTCCGCTTTACCTGAGAGATTCGCCCCACGATCGGGGTTTGCTCCTTCGGTGGACCGGCGCATGTCGACAAAGACGGCGACCGGTCTCTCTCCAGCAAGGAAACGCCCGATTTCGCGGGCGCTGTGTCAGTCCTTTTGCCTGAGCGTTTGGAGGGTTCCTGCGCCTTCGGCGGCCCCGTCTTGCGGGGCGCTCTCCTGACCCGGGCCAGTGTAGTGGATCAGCCGGCAGCACACCGGCATGTCACAGTTTCTTGCAGCTCGATGCCCCTCAATGCGCACCCGGCATCACCATCCGATGCCGGATCTGATCGGCGACCACAGCCACGATCAGCAGCGCGCCGAGCACCACCATCTGCAGGTACGAGCCGACGCTCGCCAGGTTCATGCCGTTCTGCACCAAGCCGATGAAGATCGCGCCCATCACCACGTTGGGCACGCGCCCGATGCCGCCGCGCAGGCTGACGCCGGCGATCACGCAGGCGGCGATCGATTCGAGCGCCACGGTACCGCCCAGGTTGGCCTCACCGGTTTCGACGCGGGCCGTGAGCAGCAGTCCGCTGACGGCAGCGAGGCCGGCGCACAGCAAATAAGCGAAGAGCAGCACGCGGCGCGTGTTGATGCCCGACAGCGCCGCCGCCTTGGCATTGCCGCCGACCGCCAGCAGATGCGTGCCGGTCGGCATGCGGCCCATGAGAATCCCGATGCCGGCGACGCACACGGCGGTCACCAGGATCGGTATCGGGATGCCGAGCAGCGTACCGAAGCCGAACAGGTCGCTGAACTCGCTCGGCAGGCCCGACACCGGCACGCCGCCGGTCAGAAAGAGCGCGATGCCGAAGCCGATCGACTGCACGCCGAGCGTGACGATGAAGGGCGACACGCCGATGAAGGCGATGCCGATGCCGTTGACCAATCCGACCGTGAGTCCGGCGAGCATGCCGCACAGGCAGCCGACGATGACGACGACCCATGTCGCATCGGGCAAGGCGACGCCGAGGCTCTGCATCGCCATCGCCGACACGACAGAGGTGATCGCCATGACAGTGCCGACCGACAGATCGAAGCCGCCAGTCACGAGTGCCAGCATCTGGCCCAGCGACACGAGGATCAAATAGACCGACTGCCGCAGCAGATTGACAAGGTTCTGCACCGTCAGGAACTGGTCCGACAGCGTGCTGAAAACGATGAAGGCGATCACCAGCATGAAGGGCAGCACGCCCAGCCGCAGGAACATGCTGCGCGTGAAGCCGAGTGCGCGGCCAGCGAAACCGGCGGCCGGCGGGGTTGCCACGGTGGTGGCAGGACTCGGATTCATGACTTGCTTTCGTTGGAGCCGAAAAAGAGACTGAGCACACGCGACTCGTTGATCGCTTCGCCCTGCAACTCGCCGGCGATCTCGCCGCGGCACATCACGTAGACGCGGTGGCTCAGGTGCAGCACTTCGGGCAGGTCCGACGAGATCACGACGACAGCAGCGCCGCCTTCGCACAGGCTCTGGATCACCTTGTAGAGCGCGCTGCGCGTGCCGACGTCGACACCCACGGTCGGCTCGTCGAACACATAGAGGGCAGCCTCGCGCGTCATGCCCTTGCCGAACAGCACCTTCTGCTGGTTGCCGCCGGACAGCAGCGCAACCGGCTTGTCGAGGTTGCGCGGCGCGAGCTCGACCCGCGCTGCAGCCTCGGTCGACAGCTTGCGCGCGAGCCGCTTGCGCAGCCAGCCGCCGTGCCCGCGCAGCGGACCACTCAGCAGCGGCAGCGTGATGTTGGCGTGCGAGGTAAAGCCGAGCACCAGGCCTTCGGCCTTGCGGTCTGGCGGCAGATAGAAAAGGCCTTCGTCGAGCAGCTTGCGCACGCTGGCGCCGGTGCGCACCTGGCCCTTGAAAGTGACAGTGCCTTCGCTGACGGCGTCGAGCCCGTAGATGGCACGGAACAGCTCCGACTTGCCGCAACCCACGAGGCCGGCGAGCCCGACCACTTCGCCGCGACGCACCGTGAGACTCGCGTTGCGCACGCCGTTGGGCGAACTCAGCCCTTCGACTTGCAGCACCACATCCCCGGGCCGGTTGGCGATGTGCGGATAGATCTGCTCGATGGCGCGGCCGCTCATCAGCTCGATGAGCTGGTCGG
>JAQGMP010000635.1 GCA_028292285.1 Variovorax sp.
CTCAACGTCGTGTTCAATGCCGACGCCAACAAGACCAGCGGCGCAGGCGAGGGCGGGCAGATCGTCTACAACGGGCAGATCTACACCAACGGCGGCAACGTCGCCATGTCAGCCGGCTGGACGCCCAACGCAGGCGGCAGCAGCGCCATCGCGCTGAACGGCGCCGTCGTCGACACCCGCGTGGGGCGCACCGACGCGGGGGCCGGCGGCAATGTGGTGCTCGACGGATTCAGCGGCACGCTCTTCGGCAATATCAACAACTCGTCCGCGGCCGTTCTCATCAACAGTTCGCAGATTTCGACCTCGACCGGCAGCGTCACGATCAACGGCACGAGCACCACCGGCACCGGCGTTGAAGTGAGCGCGTCGCAAGTGCCAGCGACCATTTCGACCACCAGCGGCAACGTCGCGATCACGGGGCTCGGCACCGGTCGCGTGCCTGCCGGCAGCGGCGCGCTGCTGCCGTCGGCCGGCGTACTCATCAGCCGCGCCAGCATCGGCACGGTGAGCGGCGGCATCGTGCTGCACGGCTACGTGAACGACACGGCGGTGTCGCCCGCGACACGGGCCGGCGTTTTGGTGCAAGACGGCGCGCAGCTCGCGACCACCGGCGGCGGCGACATCGAACTGACCGGCCGTGCCGTGGCCAACGGCGCTGGCGTGTCGATCGCTCCGGGGACCACGCCGGCCGGTCTGCCGGGCGTGGCGCCGGCCATCACGGGCAGCCGCAATGTCGTGCTGCGCGCTGCCAACAACGGCACCACCGATGCGATCGCCATCGCCGCGCCGGTGAGTGCCGGCAACGTGATCGACCTGCGGCCGGGCGGCACCGACGCCGCGGGCGTGGCGTCCGATGCACCCGCCACGCCCATCACGCTCGCGAGCCCCGCGGCGGTCGGCTTCGACGTGTCGGCAGCCGAGCTCGGCCTTCTTTCGGCGCCGACCATCGTGGCGGGAAGCAACGCGCAGACAGGCGACATCTCCGTGCTCGGCCCGGTCGCGGTGGCGCGGGGCCTCACGCTGCAAACCGGCGGTGGCGGCAACATCGCGTTGAACGCGCCGGTGGCCGCCGTCAGCATGGGCTTGCTGGCCGGCGGCTCGGTGTCGCAGGCTGCGGGCGCACCCATCACCGCGGGCACGTTGCTGGCGCGCGCCACCACGGGCAGCGTGCTGCTCGGGAGCGCAGCCAACAATGTCGGCACGGTGGGCGGCAGCGCGGCGGGGAGCTTCACGTTCGTCAATGCGGGCGCGCTCACGCTGGGCCAGGTCTCGGTCAACGGTTTCGATGCCGCGGGCAATCAGCCGCAGACTGCGACGGCCGCGTCGATGGCGGCCGACACCGTGTTCGTTCGCACCCTGGCCGGCGACCTGGCGCTCGGTGCCGATGTGTCGAGCGGCAGCGGCGCCGACCTGGTCGCGGCGGCGCGCTTTCAGAACCTCGGCGCCTTCGGCATCGCGGGCGCGCCATGGCGCGTGTGGGCCGATACGTGGCTGGGCGAATCGCGTGGCGGTCTGTTCGGGTCGGGCACGACGCCCAGCCTTTATCACTGCGCCTACCTCGGCCTCTGCACGGTCGCCATCTCGCCGGCCGACAACCACTTCATCTATGCGCAGCAACCGGTGGCGACGGTGGTGATCGGCGACCAGTCGCGCTTTTACCGGCAACCGAATCCGCCGTTTTTTACCTACAGCATCAGCGGCCTCATCCTCGGCGACACCGGCGTGAGTTTCTCCGGGGCGACCGGGACCACCGCCAACTTCTTCAGTCCACCGGGGCTGTACCCGATCACCGGAACGTTCCAGTCCGCAGCGGGCTACGCGGTCAACGTGGTGCCCGGAACCCTGCGGGTCGCGCTGCTGCCGGTGCTGCCGTTGCCGGACGTGCTGCGCGACGTGCCCAACACCTACACCTTCGACCGCAACATCGGGCCGGCGCCGATGTGCTACGCCACCGGCCCGCTGGACGGCGACCGCGCGGCGCAGGGTGCGGACGTGCTGGCGCGCGAATGGTCGCGGGTGCGCTCGCGGCCCAACCTGTTGAGCTGCGTGGACACCGAGCGGCGCAACGGCTGCGCCGACTTCTAGCCTGGGCCACCGGCGTGTTCGGGCACGTGGTCAGCGTGGGCGGCGACTGCCAGCCCGCGCACCAGATCCGCCGTGTCACAGGGCATGAAGAGGCGCACTTCTTCGACTGGCTGCAGCTTCGGGCGGAAGGCGTTGCACGGCTCGTCGAAGAAGACTTCGATGGCTTTCTCGGCGATGCGCGAGAGTTGGCATTGGTGCGCGAGCCGTACGCGTACGTTTGCGAGTCGCGGTACGGCGCGCGGTTGCTGCACGACCTCCCGTTGACCGACGATTTTCTGGCGCATGCCGAAGTGGCGCGGCAGAAGTACGCTTTCCTGGCGCAACGCTGGCGTGATCTGATGGACTCCGGGTCCGCCGTGCTTTTCGTCTGGTGCGGCGACGAAGGCCGTGATGCGATCTTCCGACTCGCCGCCGCGCTTCGGCGGCGACGCGAGGGGCGTCCGTTTCATCTGCTCGCCTTGCGCTCCGATCTACAAGAGCCCGGCTGGCTATTGCCGGACGTCAGCAACCGCTTCCTGCGCCAGCCCGAGCCTTACGCGTGGACCGGCGACGACGCAGCGTGGGACGCTCACTTCGGTCGAGCGGCCAGCACGAAATCGTGAACGGTCATCTCGCCCGCCATGGCGGCCAGCAGCCGCAGCCGCCGGTCATCGGTGCGCCGGGCGCCGAGTTCTTGCCGCATGAATCGTTCGAGCGCATCGAGGTCGGCATCGACGAAGAAGAGCGCCCGCGTGCCGCTCTCGAATGCTCGCGGCACGTCTTGCGGATCGCGGTCGGCCATGGTGCTGTTCTCGTGATTGCCCAACGCAGGCGCTGCGAGAAAAGGCGCGAGCACGCGGGCGGCGATGCGCCCGTCGCCGATGCGTTCGCCCAGCCACAGATCGAAGGGCAAGGCCGGGCCTTCGCGCAGCGCTTCTGCAAGCATCGCCGGCAGTTCGCGCTGACCGCGCGGCGTGACGAGATAGGCGTTGGCGCCCCAGTGGTAGAGGCCGCGCGCGTCGAACACGCTGAGGCGTCCGGGGCGCCCGTCGTCCCGGTCCGCAGCCCAGGTCTGCAAGCCCTGGTACAGCGCCACGAGGCCGGCAAGCGCGAGGTACGGCTGGCAGTCGAGGAAGACGAGGTGGCAGTCCGCGAACGGGGCCGCGTCCAGGCCCGCGAGTGCGGCGGGGAGACTGTCCGCCAGCAGTGTGTCGTCTTCGAGGACCATGCGCAGAGTGTCGCTGGCGGGTTGCGCGATGACCTGCGCATGCGACATGAAGCAGGCGGTTTCGCTGGCGCTGAGCGGACATTCTTTTGTATCGAGCGTGCGGCCGTCGACAGCCGAAAAACGCCGCACCGCCGTCAGGCCCAGCGCATCGAGCCGGCGTTGCATCGCCTGCCGCCGATCCGTGCTGCGGTCGAGGTTGATGTAGTGTCCCTGCATCGTCTTCATCGGCGCATTTTCATCGGCACATGAAAGACAACCCGCTCGTTTCCTGCCTGTGCGTCACGCGCCATCGCGTGCCGTGGCTGCGCCGTGCGGTCGCCTGCTTCATGGCGCAGACGCACGCACACCGCGAACTGGTGCTGCTCTACGAATCCGACGACGACGCGACGCGCGACTACGCGGCCACGCTGGCGCCGGAGGCCACGGTGCGCTGCATCGAAGTGCCCGCCGTTCCCAAGCGGCCGCTGGGCGCGCTGCGCAACATGGCGATCGCTGCAGCGCGTGGCGACGTCATCGCGCAGTGGGACGACGACGACTGGCACAGCCCGGCGCGCATCGAGGCGCAGCTCGCCGCCATGCGCGAGCACGGGCGCCCGGCGTGCGTGCTCTATCGCTGGACCTTGTACGACGCCGTGGCGCGGCAGAGCTACGTGTCGCTGCAGCGCGCCTGGGAGGGCAGCATCGTCTCGCAACGCGACGCGATACCGGCGTACCCCGAATGGGTGCGCGGCGAAGACGTGCCGGTGATCAAAGCGATGCTCGATGCGCAGCAACTGGTGCTGCTCGACGCGCCCGAGCTGTATGTCTACATCCATCACGGCACCAACACCTGGCACTCGGCGCACTTCACGGACGAGATGTTTCCCGCATCGCAGGTGCTGCCGGCAGAAGCCACGCGCCATATCGAAGAGATCATCGGCGCCGATCGCATCGCGCTCAAGCCTTGAAGGCGGCATCGAAGCGGCCGCGGTAATGGTGCGCGCCGTGATGCGTCAGGTTCGACGTGGTGTCGGCCATGACGCGGCCGCCGAGTGCGCGCCAGCGATGGCAGAAGGCGAAGTCTTCGCTCAGGTAGCGTCCGTTGCCGGGCTCGGCCAGCACGTCGAAAAATCGGTAGTGCGGCACAGGGCCCTCGTTGCTGCCGCGAATGTCAGGCACTCCGGGAACGGGATCGGCCGAGTAGCGCAGCTCGGGCATCGCTTCTGCCATGCGCACCAGCACCTCGCGGGCGATCAGCATGAAGCCCGTCGGTGCCGCGTCGACTTCGGCAAAGCCATCGACGTCCACGCGCGCACCCTGGCGCAACTGCACCGGAAAGCGCGGCGGCACGTCGTCGGTCTTCATCGGATAGATGCCGGCCACCACATCGTGGCCGGACAACAGCAGGCGCAGCGCGGCGTCGGGCGCGAAGCCGACGTCGGCATCGATCCAGAACAGATGCGTCCAGCGCGTGTCGGCCAGAAACTCGGCGGCCAGGCGGTTGCGGGCACGCGTGATGAGGCTGTCGCCATCGAGAAAGCGCGTTTGCATCGACATGCCGCGCGACCATGCCAGGTTCACCAATCCGAGCAGTCCCTGCACGTAGACCGAACTCATCAGGCCGCCGTGATTGGGCGTCGCAACGAAGGGCCGGATGTCTTTCAGCGCGGTCGGATGGAGCATGCGTGCATTGTCATGCCGACACCGCGTTGCGGCGCCGAGTCGACAGCAACGCCCGCAGCTTGGCCGGCGCCACCGGCTTGGTCAGCAGCATCACGCCGCCCTGGCGCAGCCGCTGCAGCACCTCCGGCCCGGTGGCGCCCGACACCAGCACCGCCAGCGCTTCGGGCTGCAGCTTGCGTGCGTCTTCGATCACGCTCATGCCGTCTTCGTCGCCGGCCAGCTGCAGGTCGCACAGCAGCACGTCGAAGTGCGCGCCGGGCTCGCCGAGCAGCGCCACCGCCTCGGCGCGCGTCGCGGCCACGCTCACCTTGCAGCCCCATTGCTCCAGCAGCATGCGGCTGCTTTCGAGGATGGCCGGGTCATCGTCGACCACCAGGCAATGCAGGTGCGCCAGTGCCGACGGCGCGACCGGTTCCGGTGCAGGCGGCGCCACATCGGCGAGCCGGGCAGCGGGCAGATCGAGGCTGAAGGTGCTGCCGTTCTGCAGCGCCGAACGCACCGCGATGCGGGTGCCGAGCAGCCTGGCGATGCGCGCACAAATCGCCAGCCCCAGCCCGAAGCCCTGGCGCCGGTCGCGCTCGGTGTTGGCCACTTGATAGAACTCTTCGAAGATGCGGCTCTGGTGGATCGGCGCGATGCCGACGCCGTTGTCGCGCACCTCGATGCGCA
>JAQGMP010000659.1 GCA_028292285.1 Variovorax sp.
GCCGCGCATCGGCGTAGCGCAAGGTGTCGGGGCTCGGCAATGCAAGCAGTTCTTCGATCTGCTTCAGCACTTCGTCGGGTGCTGCCGCATGGTCGGCCGCGCGAAACAGGATGCCGGTGCGCTCGGCGGTGCCGGATGACAGCGCACCACCGGCGCCGAAAGGCACGCAGCTGGCGAATGCGAAACTGGCCATCAGTTGTCGCAGTGCGCGCTCGGTTTCGAGTGCGCGATCGTCAGGCAGCCAAGCGATGGCGAGCAAGGTCCACGGCAGCTCGGCCCTGGCGATGCGGATGGCCGCGTGCTTGAGTTCCGGCTGCTTCGAGTCCGGGCAGTAAGCCGGGCTGGTCAGCGCGTTGATGCCGGCCAGCCGCTCGCCGCTCGACGACCGGCCGCTCAGGTATTCCTCGCCCCAGTGCATCGCGACGAACGATTGGCTCAAGCCGACTTCGGCGCTTGCTTGTGCCGGCAACACGAGCGCACCGCGGCGCGAGGTGAGCTGCACCAGGTCGCCATCTTTCAGCTGGCGCCGCGCCATGTCCTGCGGGTTCATCTGCACCACGGGTTCGGGCACATGGCCGAACAGGCGGCCGAGCGTGCCGGTGCGGCTCATGCCATGCCACTGATCGCGCAGCCGCCCCGTATTCAGCGAGAACGGAAAGCGCGCCTCGCGTTGTTCGGCCACGGGCTTGTAAGGCGTGGCGACGAAGCGCGCCTTGCCGTCGGGCGTCGGATAGACGCCGTCTTCGTAGAGCCGCACGCGACCGATCGACTGGCCTTCAGGCAACGGCCATTGCTGTGGCCCTCGTGCGTCGAGCATCGCCCAATCGAGGCCGGTGATGTCGAGATCGCGGCCGCGTGTCGATTCGCGATGCTCGTTCCAGATCGCCTCGGCGCCGGCGTCGCCACCGGCCTGCGAATGCTGAAGCGGATAGGGGAACAGCGTGGAGTCTGAGCGCTTGGGCAAACGCGCTTCGAGGCGTTGCGCGAAGTCGACCACGGCCGACCAGTCGTGCCGCGCTTCGCCGGGCGCCGGCACCGCAACACGCACACGAGAGATGCGGCGCTCGCTGTTGGTCACGGTGCCGGTCTTTTCGCCCCAGGTGGTTGCCGGCAGCAGCAGGTCCGCGTAAGCGCAGGTCGCAGTCGTGGCAAAGGCTTCCTGCACCACCACGAATTCGGCGCGTTCCAGCGCACGGCGCGTGGTCGCCTGGTCGGGCATCGACTGGGCCGGGTTGGTGCAGGAGATCCACAGCGCCTTGATCTCGCCGTCGGCGGCGGCTTCGAACATTTCGATGGCGGTCTTGCCGGGCTTGGCCGGCACTTCGTTGCCTTCGCTCAAGCCCCACAGCGCAGTGACTTCGGCGCGATGCGCGGCGTTGGCGAGATCGCGGTGCCCACTCAATAGATTGGCCATGCCGCCGACCTCGCGCCCGCCCATCGCATTGGGTTGGCCCGTCAGGGAAAACGGCCCCGCGCCGGGGCGGCCGATCTGCGCCGAAGCCAGGTGCAGGTTGATGAGCGTCGCGTTCTTCGCGGTGCCGGAAGACGATTGATTCAGCCCCTGGCAATACAGGCTGAGCGTCGCGGCCGAGGTCGCGAACAGCCGCGCCGCTTCGAGCAGATCCGCTTTATCGATGCCGCAGATCTGCGCCACCTTGTCCGGCGTGCAGTCGCGTGCAGTCGCCTTCAGGGCATCGAAGCCGTTGGTGTGCGCCGCGATGTAATCAGGCTTTGTCCAGCCTTCCCACAACATCAAATGCAGCATGCCGTGGAACAGCATGACGTCGGTCCCCGGCTGAATCGCCAGATGCAGATCGGCGATCTCGCAGGTGTCGGTGCGGCGCGGATCGACCACGACGATCTTCATCGCCGGATTCGCGCGCTTGGCATCTTCGATGCGGCGAAACAGAATCGGATGTGCCCACGCCGTGTTGCTGCCGACGATGAAGAGGCACTGCGCGTCGTTGAAATCGTCGTAGCAGGCGGGCGGCGCATCGGAGCCCAGCGTTTGCTTGTAGCCGGCCACTGCGCTGCTCATGCAAAGGCGCGAGTTGGTGTCGATGTTGTTGGTCGCGATCAGGCCCTTGGCGAGCTTGTTGAAGACGTAATAGTCCTCGGTCAGCAACTGGCCCGAGACGTAGAAGCCGACTGCATCGGGACCGTGATCGCGGATGACCTGAGCGAACTTGTCGGCGGCAATGTCGAGGGCGGCGTCCCAGGCGATCGGTGTCGCAGGTTGCCCGCGCACGAGACGCTGCATCGGTTGCAGTAGCCGCGTCTGATGCGTGACTTCCGCCGTCGCCGTGAGGTGCAGCGTAGAGCCCTTGGTGCACAGCCGACCGAAGTTGGCCGGGTGAGCCGGGTCGCCACGCACGCCCGTGATCTGCACGCCATCCGATTCGATGATTACGCCGCAGCCGACGCCGCAGTAAGGGCAGGTGGACCTGGTTTCTTTCATCGCTGGCTGACGTGCCGCGAACCTGAAGAACGCCTAAGCGCTGTGCGGCGTCTGAACATCGAACGTCTCGTCACCGATAGCCCCGGCCGTCGCAGCTCCCGGCCCCGCACGCGGCGCGGTCAGATCCAGCGCATGCGTCGCCAGCTCCCGCGCATCCAGCATTACCTGTCCACCTTCGACCTTGCAAGCGAACTTCGGCACGCACCCCTCATCGGGCTGACGCGCGCATCCATCGTCCAGCCCGATCGTCCAGTTGTGCAGCGGACACGCCACACTGGTGCCGAACACGATCCCTTGCGACAGCGGACCGCCCTTGTGCGGGCAGCGGTCGAGCAGTGCAAAAACCTCGTCCTGGCTATTGCGGAACACCGCGACCGCCACGCCGGCCGGCCGCGCCACGCGGCGCGACCCCAGTACCGGAATGTCGTCGACGCGGCAGATGATTTTCCATTCGCTCATCGTGATCTCCTTCGGTGCGCCGACCATCAAGCGGGTTGCGCGACAGGGGCTGGCGAAGCAGCAGCCAAAGGCGCCGTATCCGCCGCAGCGACCGGCACGAATTGCCGCACATCAACAGCAGCACGGCTCGACTCGAACCATGGATCCGGCTCGCCATCCAGCGCGAACTGCAGCTTCTCCCACAGCGCCTTGCGGCCCTTCACGTCGTCCAGAATCCGCTTCTTCACATGATCGAGCCCGACGCGGCTGATGTAGTGCACCGTGCGTTCCAGGTACCAGCCTTCTTCACGGTACAGCTGCAAGAAGGCGCCAGTGAACTCCATTACTTCTTCGCTCGTCTTCACCTTGACCAGAAAGTGCGCCACCTCGGTCTTGATGCCGCCGTTGCCGCCGACATAGATCTCCCAGCCCGAGTCCACGCCGATCACGCCGACGTCCTTGATGCCGGCTTCGGCGCAATTACGCGGGCATCCAGATACCGCCAGCTTGACCTTGTGGGGCGCGTACATCCGCCAGAGCGCGCGCTCGAGGTCCTTGCCCATCTGGGTCGAGTCCTGGGTCCCGAACCGGCACCACTCGCTGCCGACGCAGGTCTTCACCGTGCGCAGCGCCTTTGCGTAGGCGTGGCCTGAAGGCATGCC
>JAQGMP010000430.1 GCA_028292285.1 Variovorax sp.
GCCATGGGATTGAGGACATGCAAGCGATTGACGCCTCATGTCACGCTCGCTCGACAGGGCGTCCAGGGCGCCATCGTTCCTTCCTGCGCCGAGCCTTTGGTCTGGACGGTGCGCCACTTCAATCTCATCTGGTCGGTCCGTTCGCCAAGGGTCGAGCATCGGGTCCTTGCACGCTACGGCTGCAACAAAAATCAACGCCAAGGCGCTCCGCAAACATCCACTAGCCATTAACCTTTTGCCCATGCTTGCCGAATTGACTGCCCACGAAGTCCCTGTCGAACCCAATCCGCCGGCGCAGCCTCCGCCGCCGCCCGCGCCCGAAGGCGATCCGCCGCCGGCCGAGCCGCCGATGACCGAGCCGGGCCGCACGCCGCCGGTCATCGAGCCGCCGGCCGGCGACATCGTGCTCAACCGTGTGCACGCACGCCGTTTGCGGGAGGTGTATCGCTCGGCCGGTTGGCCGTGCTGCGACGCGATCGAAGTCGATTTGCTCGCCGCACGTCTGCTGGAACGCGTGCGGTCGGTGCACGGCCATGAAACGCTGCGCGTCACCGACCGCGGCATCTCGCACATCGCCGAAAGCCTGGTGGTCAACCGTGCGGCGTTGTCGGCCCACGAAGCGCTGGTCGAACGCGTGGCTCGCGAGATGACGCGCGCCGGTCGCATCGCCTGGCGCAACCTGAGCCTGCGTGCGCGGCTGGCCGGCGCCGCCGAAGGCGAGCCGCATCGCTGGTGCATCGCGCGGCCCGATGTTTTTTCGATCCGCAACACCAGCGTCGAGGCTTATGCGCAGCCGATCGTTCACGAGATCAAGGTGCGGCGCGCCGACCTTTTGTCCGACCTGAAGAAGCCCGACAAGCGTGCGGCCTATCTCGATCTGGGTGGCGAGTGCTGGTACGTTCTGGGCTGCGATGCGCGCGGCCGGCCGATCGGCACGGCTGACGAAATTCCCGTCGAATGCGGCGTGCTGATCCTTGAAAACGACCGGCTCGTGGTGGCGCGTGCGGCGCTGCATCGCTCCCAAGCCCGCATGCCCTTCGCGGTCTGGATGGCGCTCGCCAAGGCGCAGCCGGTGCCCGGTTTCGAAGAAGACTTGCAGGTGCCCCTGGCCGACTGCGCAACGTGATGAGGGCACCACGGCCAGCAGCAAGCTGCCCGCCGCTTGCCATGTCGACGGCGACCAGAGCGCTGAATCAGGCCGATCCGAAACCGAAGAAGCGGCCGCTCGGGCCTGTCTTGTCGCCCGATGATTCCGCGCCGTCTTCCGCATCGCCGGGCGCCTCATTCCCCGGCGCCTCATCCCCCGTCGTCTCATCGCGCGGGCCTTCGTCGAGGTCGGCAATCAACGACTGCAGCTGGAGCAAGCCGGCGGCCATTGCCTTGCTGTAGGTCTTGAAGCGCTTCGGCGCTGCCTGAAGCTCGGTCCATTCTTCGGTGTCGCCATCCGGTTTGACCCGGCGCTCCACGATGCGCCAGCGATACGAACCAGCCGAAGGTTCGTCGACCGTGATGGCGAGGGGTCGAAGGCGTTGAGGCATGCCCGACTTTGCTGCGTTTCAGGTGCGTTGTCATCAGCGAGCCGACGCACTGGAGACTGGGCGATTGCTGTATATTTGTACAGCTCTTTCCATGGCGCTTCTTTCCGACTCTATGCCCGCTCGCGCGACACCGTCACCCGCGCTGCAGGCCCCTGCGCTCGACCTCACTGTGTCGGTCAAGTCGCTGTGCGCCTTTGCCGCCAAAGCCGGCGACCTCGACCTGCGTTTCGTGCCGGCGCCCAGCGCGCAAGAAGGCATTGCGGGGCATCACCTCGTCCAGTCGCGGCGCGGGCCGGGCTTTCAGGGCGAGGTTTCGTTGTCGTCGACCGTCGGCGGGCTGCAGGTGCGGGGCCGTGCCGATGGCTTCGACGCCGACCTCGGCCGTGTCGAAGAAATCAAGACGTTTCGCGGCGAGTTCGACGCGATCAAGGGCAACCACCGCGCGCTGCATTGGGCACAGGCCCGCACCTACGCGGCGATGTTGTGCGAAAAGCATTCGATGGCCGGCATCACCGTCGCGCTCGTCTACCTCGACATCCAGAGCGGCGACGAAACCGTGCTGGAAGAGCACCGCACGCGCGCCGATCTGCAGGCCGGATTCGAGGCGCTTTGCGGCCGCTACATGGCATGGGCGCTGCAAGAGGCTTCGCACCGGAACGAGCTCGCGCAAAACCTGGCGTCGCTGGCGTTTCCGCATGCCGGCTTTCGGCCAGGCCAGCGCGAACTGGCCGAAGGCGTGTACCGCGCCGCGGCCTCCGGGCGCTGCCTGATCGCGCAGGCGCCGACCGGCATCGGCAAAACCGTCGCGACCCTTTTTCCGCTATTGAAGGGCTGGGCCGCCCATCGGACCGACAAGCTCTTCTTTCTGACGGCGAAGACGTCCGGCCGCGCGGTGGCGCTCGATTCGCTGCGCGTGTTGCGGCAAGGCTGTGCCACCTTGCGCGTGGTGGAACTCGCCGCGCGCGAGAAGGTCTGCGAGTACCCGGGGCGTGCCTGCAACGGCGACGCCTGTCCGCTGGCCGCGGGCTTTTACGACCGATTGCCGGCCGCGCGCAGCGAGGCGATCGGGCACGTCTGGCTGAATCGCGATGCCCTGCGCAGCGTCGCGTCGACGCATCGGGTGTGCCCGTACTTTCTGGCGCAGGAGGTCGTGCGCTGGAGCGACGTCGTGGTCGCCGACTACAACTACTACTTCGACGGCAGCGCGTTTTTGTATGCCCTGACGAACGACGAAGAATGGCGCGTTGCCGTGCTGGTCGACGAGGCGCACAACCTCATCGAGCGGGCGCGCAGCATGTATTCGACTGCGCTCGACAGCGCCGCGCTCGCGGTCGCGATGCGCGTGGCGCCGCGCCACATCAAGCAGGCGCTCGGCAAGCTCGAGCGCGAGTGGGATTCGCTGCAGTTGGCGCAGCGCATCGGGAGCGGCACCGCGCCAGCCGAGCTCACGCCCCGTGTCACCCCTTACGCCACGCGCGATCAAATTCCCGAGCGCCTGCATCGCGCGCTGCAGGAAGCCATCGGCGCCATGTCGGATCACTTCGCGGCACTGCCCGCCGAGGCGAACGGGCCGATGCAGCCGTTCTTTTTCGACATGCTCCGCTTCGTTCGTCTGTCCGATGAATTCGGCGAGCACTCGGTGCTGGAAAGCACGGTCGATGCCGATCCTGAAGCGCCGTGCGGCTTTGCGATCCGCAACCTTATCCCCGCGCACTTTCTCAAAGCGCGCTTCGAGCGGGCGCTGTCGGTCACCTGTTTCTCCGGGACCATCGCGCCGTTCGCGTTCTACCGCGATGCGCTCGGCATGCCGGACGACACCGCGCAGCTCGATGTCGGCTCGCCTTTTCAGACGCACCAGCTCACGGTGCGCGTGGCGATGCAGGTGTCGACGCGCTACCGCGACCGCGGCCGATCGCTGTTGAAGCTGATCGACATCATCGCGGCGCAATACCGGCGTCGACCCGGCAACTATCTGGCGTTTTTCAGCAGCTTCGATTACCTGGCCAGCGCAGGCGAAACGATGGCCGCGCGACACCCGGAAGTACCGATGTGGGCGCAGTCGCGCGGCATGCGCGAGACCGAGCGCGAAGCCTTCGTGG
>JAQGMP010000454.1 GCA_028292285.1 Variovorax sp.
TTGCCGGGCGCAAGCGGCAACAACTCCAGTTGACCAAGATCGAAGCGCTCGCTTTCGTCTGCCAGCAGGTCTTCGGCGCTCATGCGCAAATCGGCGTTGAATATCTCCGGGCCGCCCGCCGTGCGGACCACACGGTCGGTGCTGAGCACCGCGGTGCGGCCGTTTTGGGCAGAGTCGATGTAGTACGTCAGCCGGTAGTCCCAGGCGGCGACCGGCGCGGCGCCGCCGAAGCGGTCGATTCGCACGTCGAGGGCGGTGCGCTCGCCCGGTTCGATCTTGCTGGCCCCCGCGTAGCCGCGGCCGAGGCCGATCACGCTGCCCGCCTCGTCGTAGAGCGTGACCATGGCGTCGACGCCGCTCAGCGTTTCATCCTTGCGCGGGTTGACGACGCGGCCGACCATGCGCACGTCGCCCTTGGCGCCCTGCTGCGCCAGGCGCACCCGCGAGAAGGCGAGGCGCGGCCCTTCGACGATGCGGTCCGCCACGCTGAGGCGCTGCACCTCGAGTGTCTGACGGGTCACGTTCTTGTCCCTCGGCAGATCGAGCAGCACCGGCGCTGATTCGCCGGGCATCAGCACGCCGACCGGCACGCTCTCGCTGGCGCTGCCCAGCTTGTTGTCGCCGTCGTACAGCGCAGCGACGATGCGCGGCGCGTCCAGCGGCTTGCCGGTTTCATTGCGCACCGTGACCAGCAGTTTCGCGCGCGCCGAACTGCCGCTGCCCACCAGCACCTGGCGTGGCTCGCCGAGTTTGAGGCCGTCCGTCGGAATGGTCCGGCGCCCAGCGACGCGACCACGGAACCGGACGAGGCGCCGGCACGGCCGGGACTCTTCTTGTCGCCGTCGCCGAACACCTTGCCGGCCACGAACATGACGACATTCACCCCGACGATGCAGGCCACCACGATCCCGGCGATCTTGCTGATGCGCTTGGTCGAAGCCTGCTGGCGCTGCGACTGTTCGGCGGCCAAACGGCTGGCCGCCGCATCCTTCACCTGGTCGAGCACCCGGTCGAGGCGCTCCGACACGTTGTCCTCTACCACCGACACCGAGCCGCAATGCTCGCAAACGTATTGGTTGAGGCCGGTGCGTTTGAGCGCACGGCTGCCGCATTCGGCGCATTTGAGGGTCTGGAGATTGATCGTCATCGGTCGGTGGGCACATAAAAAGTGCAAGAAAAAAGCGCAAGACCCGAAGGCCCTGCGCTTTGGCTGTCAGTTGAGGGGCGACGCGTTCTCAGAACGGAATGTCGTCGTCCATGTCGTCGAAGCCTGACGACGACTTGGCGGGTGCCTGACGCGGCGCCGGAGCCGGCGCTCGGGGCGCGGCCGCCGGTGCACGCGGGGCGTAACCGCCGCCACCACCACCGCCACCGCCACCGCCTTGCGAATATCCGCCGTCGTCGTCACCGCCGCCCTGCGGGCCGCCCATGCCTTGCCGGCTGCCGAGCATCTGCATCTGGTCGACGCGGATGTCGGTCGCGTACTTTTCTGCGCCGTCCTTGTCGGTGTACTTGCGGGTGCGAATCTGTCCTTCGACGTAAATCTGCGAGCCCTTGCGCAGGTATTGCGCGGCGATTTCGGCCAGCCGGCCGTTGAAGACGAGGCGGTGCCACTCGGTCGCCTCTTTCATTTCGCCACTGGCCTTGTCTTTCCACTTGTCGGTGGTCGCCAGCGTGACGTTGCAAATTTGATCGCCGCTCGGGAAGGTCCGGGTTTCCGGATCGCGGCCGAGGTTGCCGACGAGGATGACTTTGTTGACCGATGCCATGTGCACTGCCCCTGATGAAGGATTGAAGGAGGAGGAAAAGCAGAATTGTGCCCCATGCCCCTCTGTGACAATTGCCGTCGTCGATGAGCGCCGAACCCAACTTTTTTCAGCACCTGCGCGCCGAGCTGTCCGGCGGTCGCCGATGGCTCGACCGGGCCATCGTTCTGGGCTATGCGATGGCGGCGGGCCTTTCCGTTGTCGGCATCACGATCGCCAGCGACTGGGCCTTTGCCGGCTTCCATCGCGTCTATACCGCGTGGCCCTGGGCGGTGCTCGTCGTCACGCCGCTGCTGACGGCCTTCATTGTCTGGACGACGCGCCGTTTTTTCGCGGGCGCCGGCGGGTCTGGCATTCCGCAAGTGAAGGCGGCGCTGCATCCGGCGCTGCCGGCGGACCGACGCCGCATGTTCGTCTCGCTGCGACTCAGCCTGGCCAAGCTCGCCCTTACGGTGACGGGCTTTGCGGCCGGGCTGTCGGTCGGGCGCGAAGGCCCCTCGGTGCAGGTCGCGGCCGGCGTCATGCAACACGCGCGACGCTGGCTGTCGCCGAACAGCGGGATCGACACGCGCTCGCTGCTCATCGCCGGCGGCGCTGCGGGCATCGCCGCTGCCTTCAATGCGCCGCTGGCCGGCGTGGTGTTCGCCATCGAAGAACTGTCGGGCCGGCTCGAATCGCGCGCCAGCGGACTCATCATGACGGCCATCGTGCTGGCCGGCCTGGTCGCGGTGTCGGCCTTCGGCAATCTGAGCTACTTCGGCGTCATCAAGGTGCCGCGGCTGGGTTGGGATTCGCTCGGACCGGGCTTGCTCATCGTGCTCGTCAGCGGCGTGGCGGGCGGCGTTTTCTCGCGGCTGCTGATCGCCTCGCTGACCGGCACGCCGGAGCGTTTCAACCTCTTGCGGGCGCGCTATCCGATCCGCTTCGCGGCGGCGGGCGGTCTCGTCATCGCGATCATCGGCCTCGTCACTGGCGGCGTCACTTTCGGCGCCGGCTCCGAGGCGGTCAAGCGCATGCTCGAAGGCCACGACGAACTCACGCCGCTCTACACGCTGCTGAAGTTCATCGCCACCTGGCTGACGGCCTGGTGCGGCGTGCCGGGCGGCATCTTCGCGCCGGCGCTGTCGATCGGCGCCGGCATCGGCGATGCGGTCGCGCAAATCGCGCAGGCCGACATGGGGCCTGCACTGATCGCCATGGGGATGGCTGCGTTCCTTGCCGCTGTCACGCAAGCGCCGCTGACGTCTTTCATCATCGTCATGGAGATGGTCGACGGCCACGCCATGGTGCTCAGCCTTATGGCCGCGGCCATGCTGGCCAGCCTGCTCTCCCGGATGATCAGCCGATCGCTGTACGAGACGCTGGCCGACTACATGGTGGCAACCGCGATCGGCACGAACTTGCCGGTGGCGCCCGGCGAGACAAACGGCGCTGCCGAGGCCGCCGACCCGTCGCTTTCCGTGCCGCCTTCGGTGCCACCGGACGAAGCTCCGGAACCGACCGAACCCCTGCCATCGCGCTGAAAGCCTGCGCGACTTATCATGCTCGGTTGCCCAAAACCGACCGCCCCGTGAATTCCCCCACCGACGATGCCTACCTCGGCGCCGTGCTCGCGCAACAGCGCATCAGCATTCGCGGCGCGCGCACGCACAACCTGAAGAACGTCGATCTCGACATCCCGCGCAACAAGCTGGTGGTCATCACCGGCCTGTCGGGCTCGGGCAAGTCGAGCCTGGCGTTCGACACGCTGTATGCCGAAGGCCAGCGGCGCTACGTCGAAAGCCTGTCGGCGTACGCGCGCCAGTTTCTGCAGTTGATGGACAAGCCGGACGTCGATGTCATCGAAGGCCTGAGTCCCGCGATCAGCATCGAGCAGAAGGCGACCAGCCACAACCCGCGCTCGACCGTGGGCACCGTCACCGAAATCCACGACTACCTGCGCCTGCTCTATGCACGCGCCGGCACGCCGTATTGCCCCGATCACCATCTGCCGCTGCAAGCGCAAACGGTGAGCCAGATGGTGGACGCGACGATCGCGCTGCCGGGCGAGCCGCGGCTGATGATTCTGGCGCCGGTGGCGCGCGAAAAAAAGGGCGAGTTTCTCGAGCTGTTCGCCGAGATGCAGGCGGCCGGCTATGTGCGTTTTCGGGTCGATGGCGCGACCTACGAATACAACGACCTGCCGAAGCTCAAGAAGACCGAGAAGCACGACATCGACGTCGTGATCGACCGGCTGCGGGCGCGGCCGGATATGCAGCAGCGGCTGGCCGAGAGCTTCGAGGCTGCGCTGCGGCTGGCCGATGGGCGCGCGATTGCGCTGGAGATGGATCAGCCCGATGGCGAAGCCGCGACACCGCACATCACGCCGACGAGCAATCCCGCGGCGCCCAACGAACATCTCTTCAACGCCAAGTTCGCCTGCCCGATCTGCCACTACTCGCTGGCCGAACTGGAACCGCGCCTCTTCTCCTTCAACTCACCGGTCGGCGCCTGCCCGAGTTGCGACGGCCTCGGCCATCGCGAGTTTTTCGATCCGGCACGCGTGGTCGCCTTTCCGTCGCTGTCGATCGCGAGCGGCGCCATCAAGGGCTGGGACCGCCGCAACGGCTACTACTTCAGCATGCTGGAGAGCGTGGCCAAGCACTACAAGTTCGACCT
>JAQGMP010000471.1 GCA_028292285.1 Variovorax sp.
TCACCGGCCACGCGAGTTCGATGCGCCGCATCATGTTGCGGTTCATCCAGTCGGCGCTCGACAAGTACAACGATTCGTCTTCGCCGCTGCGGAAATAGAACACGCGCGAATGCTCGAGAAACCGGCCGATGACCGAGCGCACGCGGATGTTGTCGGTCAGCCCCGGCACCTGCGCCGGCAAGGTGCAGGCACCGCGCACGATCAGGTCGATCTTCACGCCGGCCTGCCCCGCTTTCACCAGCGCGGCGATCAGTGCTTCATCGGTCAGCGCATTCATCTTGGCGACGATGCGGGTCGGCTCGCCCTTGGCCGCGGCGATGGCCAGCAGATCGATCTGCGCGACCAAGTTCTTGTGGAGGTCGAACGGCGCCAGCCACATGCGATTGAGCTTGGGCAGCTTGCTCTGGCTCGCCAGGTGCACGAACACCGCTTCCATGTCCGCCGTCAGCAGCGGGTCGGCCGTCAGGTGGCTGATGTCGGTATAGAGCTTCGCCGTCAGCGGGTTGTAGTTGCCGGTCGACAGATGGCCGTAGCGGCGCATCTGCTTGCCCTCGCGCCGCGTGACCAGCAGCATCTTGGCGTGCGTCTTGAGGCCGACAACGCCGTACACCACCTGCGCGCCGATCGACTCCAGCATCTCGGCCCAGTTGATGTTCGCCTCTTCGTCGAAGCGCGCCTTGAGCTCGACCACCACCGTCACTTCCTTGCCGCGGCGTACCGCTTCGCGCAGCAAGTCCATCAGTTCGGAGTTGGTGCCGGTGCGGTAGATGGTCTGCTTGATCGCCAGCACCTGCGGGTCTTGCACGGCCTCGCGCAAGAACGCCAGCACGCCATCGAAGCTCTCGAAGGGTTGATGGATCAGCGCATCGCCGCGCTGCAGCCGGTCGAAGAACGACTGCCCCGGCGACAGCGTGACCGGATAAGAAGCCTTGTACGGCGGAAAGCGAAGTTGAGGCTCGTCGAGAAGATCGATGAGCTGCGTCAACCGCGCCAGATTGACGGGCCCATGCACGCGGTACAGCGCTTGCGGCGGCAACCCGAACTGCGCCAGCAAAAAGCTCGACAGCGATTCGGCGCAGCTGGCCGACACTTCGAGCCGCACCGCCTGGCCGTAGTGCCGGTGCTGCAGGCCTTGCCGCAGCGCGGTACGAAGGTTCTTCACGTCTTCTTCGTCGACCGCCAGATCCGAATGCCGCGTCACGCGAAACTGCGAAAAGTCGCCGACCACGCGGCCGGCGAACATGCTCGACAGGTGCGCCCGCACCACGCTCGACAGCGCGACGAACAGGGTCTTGCCGTCCGACACCTTGGTCGGCATGCGGATCAACCGCGGCAGCACGCGCGGCACCTTGACGATCTGGATCGGGTTCTCGCGGCCGAAGGCATCCTTGCCGCCCAGCTGCACGATGAAGTTGAGCGACTTGTTGGCCACCTGCGGAAACGGATGCGCCGGATCGAGCCCGACCGGAATCAGCAGCGGCCGCACTTCGCGCTCGAAGTAGTCGTGCACCCATTTGCGCTGGACCGGGTTGCGGTCCCCGTGCGAAATGATGTGGATGCCGTGCTTGGCGAACGTCGGCATCAGCTCGTTGTTGTACAGCGCATATTGCTTGCCGACCAGCGTGTGGGCGGCCACGGCCAGTGCGTCGAACGATTCGACCGAGTACACGCCCTTGTGGTCGCCCGCGCCGCTGGCGATGAGGTGCGGCGCCACCCGCACTTCGAAAAACTCGTCCAGGTTGGCCGACACGATGCAGAGGTAGCGCAGCCGCTCGATCAGCGGCACATCGGGCCGCAAGGCCCAGTCGAGCACGCGCTCGTTGAAGGCCAGGATGGCGTGGTCGCGGTCGAGCAGCACGAGCTGCCCGGGTGCCGGTACCGGGGCGGCGACAGCCTTGTCGGCGGAATGAAATGACATGAAGGCGATTCTGGAACAAAGAGCGCGGAAAGCCCGAAGAGCGCTGTATCGCGCAGGAGCGCTCCAGTGTCGGCGCCGTCTATGACAGTTGCGTGACAGCCGCATGACCAAAAGGGTGTCCGAGAAAGTGCCGACGGTAGCGCGCCGGCATGTCCTCGATGCGCATCAGCATCGGCAGGTCGGCCGCGTTGAAATCCGGATCCCACGCGGGAGCGCCGAGCAGCTTGGCGCCGAGCCGGAGGTAGCCGCGAATCAGTGCCGGCGGCTCGACGTCGAGCGTGGTGTCGAGCTGGTCGACCGGCAGCGGCAGGCGCGGCTGCACCTGATGGCGGATGTCGGCCATGTGGCTTGCCGACAGTTGCCGCCAGATGCTGGCCGCCGCGTGCCCGCCGGCAATGCCGTTGTGCTGCATCGGAATGCTGGCACAGCCGATCATGGTGTCGAGCTTGTTGCGCTGCATGAAGGCCGCCAGCGCGCCCCACAGCGCGAGGATCACCCCGCCTTGCCGGTGGTCGGCGTGCACGCAGCTGCGCCCCAGCTCGACCATGCGCGAGCGCAAGGCACGCAGCCGCGTCAGGTCGAACTCGGTGTCGCTGTAAGTGCCGCCGACCCGCTGCGCCTGCGCCGGCGTCAGCACACGGTAGGTGCCGATGACCTGCTGCGTCGCCACATCGCGCACCAGCAGATGTTCGCAAAAGTCGTCGAACAGATCGATGTCGTGGCCTGCCAAAGAGGTGTTCAGGCGCGCGCCCATCTCGCCTGCAAAGACCTGGTAGCGCAGCCGCTGCGCTTCGCGCACCTCGTCCTGATGCCGCGCCCACTGCGTCGAGATGCCGTGCGAAACCGGCTGCAAAGCCGGCTGCGAAACCAGCTGCAGCTGCGGCGCTTGCGGCACCCGCACTGCCGGCTTGGCCGGCACCGGCCAGATCGCCTCGCGCAAGGTCAGGCGGGAGAATGGAAACGTCGGATTCGGCAGTTCGTTCATGGCGCGAAGTCTGTCGCGCCCATGTGAAAAATCGGTGTCGATGCCATGGCAAAACCGTGAACCCGCACCCTGTCATGCGGCCGTCACATTGCGGCGGGAGCATCTGCACCATGCTTTTACAACCTAACGCACAACCCGGCCCGCAACCCATCCCGCAACCCGCTGCCCCGGCAGGCACGCCCGACCAGGAAGACCTGATGCGGCGCATCGCGCGCGACCTGGTCGACAGCTACGACGAAGAGCTCGAGCTCGAAATCGAAGACCGCAATGTCGACGAAGCTGAGGAGCTCGTCAGCTCCGACAAGGCCGCGCGCCAGGCGTATTTTCACGAGCTCTTTC
>JAQGMP010000476.1 GCA_028292285.1 Variovorax sp.
ACGCCGTGCACCAGGATGCCGCCGCCGACCAGAAACATCGCGACGGTTCCGGCCACCGACAACGCCTTCATCAGCCAAGGTGCCGCGACCAGAATGCCGCGCCCCAGCGCCTGCGCACCGGCACCCGGCCGCTGGCTCAAATAGAGCCCGGCGTCGTCGAGCTTGACGATGCCCGCGACCAGGCCGTAGACACCGATCGTCATGATCAGCGCGATGCCGTCGAGCACCGTCAATTGCGTGACGAACGGCTGGCCCTGCACGGTGCCGAGCGTGATCGCGATGATTTCTGCCGACAGGATGAAGTCGGTGCGAACCGCGCCCTTGACCTTGTCTTTTTCCATCGCGACGACATCGATCGACACGTCGGCGACGGCCTTCTCGTGGCGCGCCGTGTCGGCTGCGTGTTCGTCCTTGTGCAGGAACTTGTGCGCGAGCTTCTCGCAACCTTCGAAGCACAAAAATGCGCCACCCACCATCAACAGGGGCGTCACCAGCCACGGCAGCCAGGTGCCGATGATCAGCGCCGCCGGCACCAGAATCGCCTTGTTGATGAACGAGCCCTTGCACACGGCCCAGACCACCGGCAGTTCGCGGTCGGCCTTCACGCCGGAGACTTGCTGCGCATTGAGCGCGAGATCGTCGCCGAGCACGCCGGCGGTCTTCTTGGCGGCGACCTTGGTCAGCACCGAAACGTCGTCGAGCACCGAGGCGATGTCGTCGAGCAGCAGAAAAAGGCTGGTGGCCATGCGCGCGTCAGAGACTGCTCAGGGCAATGCCGATCACCGCGGCGAGCGAGGCACCGAAGATCGTCACCCCGAGAGCGCGACGGCGGGTGGTGACCACCCACAACGTGACGCCCGAGAGCGACAAAAAGATCAGGCTGCCGGCCAGCGTGTCGATCAACAAAATCCAGGCGATCGGCATGCCGTTGCCCTTGTGCATGTTGGTCAGCGTGGCAACGATGCCGTTGCGCGTTGTGTTGATGCCGATCGACCGGTTGCCCTGCCAGTAGTCGGCCTGGATGGTTTCGTTGGGACCGCCGAAGTTGAAGACCCAGTGCGCCGGCTGCGTCAGCGCGGGCGCGGATTTGTCGCTTTTGTCGGCCCATGCCACAGGCCGGGCGCTTTCGATGCGGCTGGAGTTCGGCGGGCCATCTGTGCGCAGGGCAGTCACGAGCCAGGCGCTCATGGCTTCGGGCGTGTCGGGCACCGGCTCGGGCAGTGCCAGTTGGGCACGCGAGCGCTCCAGCGCCTGCGGCAGTTTCAGCACGTTGCGGTGGTTCAAAAAGATGCCGCTGAAGCCCATCATCAGGCCCAGCACGGCACCCCACAGGCCGAACCAACCATGCGTGCGGCGAATCCAGCGGACGATGTCGGCGCGGCGCTGGTGTTTGGCGACAGCGGCGGCATCCATCAGACGACGTCGCGCTTCAGGCGGATTTCCTCGATCTTGACGGTGCCGAGCGCGGTGGTCTTGAGCGTTTTCATTTCGCGCTTGAAACCGGCCAGTTCGTGAAAGCGCATGGCGCGCTCGTTGCGCACCGGCACCCAGATGGTGACGACCGTGCAGCCCTCTTCTTCGAGGCCGTCGCGGGCCGCGTCCCACAGCATGACACCGACGCCTTCGTCCCAGTGGCCGGGCTTGACGTAGATCGACCAGATCTCGCCGGTGGTCGACGGCGTCTTGGCGTCGCGCGAGCGGTCGTAGCCGACGAAGCCGACGATTTCTTCGCCGTCGTCGGTGGTGCAGACGGCGACCTGCACCTGCGGCTCGCTGAACTCGATGGCTTCGCGCCACTTGGCTTCGCGCGTGGTCGGCGCCAGGGCGCGCAACTGGTCTTCGGGCAGGATGCCTTCGTAGGCCGCCTTGGCGGACAGGGCATGGACTTCGGCGATGGCTTTGGCATCGGCCATGACGGCGGGACGGACTTCGTAATCGGACATGGATCGGGGCGGTAACTGGTAGACCCGCTATTGTCGCCGCGCCGCTAAACTCCCCGATCGCATCCACGTTACCCCAGGAGAGTCAGATGGCAAAAAGTCAGCAGCGCAGCACCAAGGAAGCCAAGAAGCCGAAGAAGGACACCTCGCCCCCCAAGCCTCCGGCGGTGGGCGGCGAACCGGTGCGTGCGACCGTCACCACCGCGGTGATTCCGCGCGGCAAGCTCAAGAACAAGTGACCGGCGAGGCGGCCCCGTCGGACCCGGTGCCTGCGGCATCGGTGCCTGCGAATTCGGTACCTGCGAATTCGGCCGCCCCGGCCGGAAAGCCGGCGCAGCCTCACAACCCGCTTCACGGGCTGACGCTCGAGGCCATCGTGACCGCGCTGGCCGACTACTACGGATGGGAAAGCCTGGGGCAGCAGGTTCCGGTGCGATGCTTCACCGTCGACCCGAGCGTCGGATCGAGCCTCAAGTTTTTGCGCAAGACGCCCTGGGCTCGCGACAAGGTCGAAAGCCTATATCTCTTCATGTTGCGGGAGCAGAAGCGCGAGCAAAAGCTGGAACAGGATCGCGCCCAGCCGCCCGGGTGAGGTGTCGATGAAAGTGCGCATCGAGCCGGCCGGGTTCGGCTTCGAGGCCGATGGCGAGGCGACGCTGCTTCAGTCGGCGGATGCCGCCGGCATCGAACTGCCGAGCTCTTGCCGCAACGGCACCTGCCGCACCTGCATCTGCAGATTGATCGAGGGCCAGGTGCGGTACCGAATCGAGTGGCCCGGCGTCAGCATCGACGAAAAAAAAGAAGGCTGGATTTTGCCGTGCGTGGCCGAGCCGCTGAGCGACGTCACCCTCGACGTGCCGTTCGCGATGCTGGCCGTGTCGACAGGCTGAACGGGCCACGTCCGGTCACTCTTCGCGGCGCCCCGGCGATCAGTTCTTCGGCTCGACTTCTTCCGGCATGACCGGCGACGCCGTGATGGAGGCGATGCGGTCGCGCTGCGCCAGCGAAGGAAACAAGCGGAACCACGTCAGTGCGACGAGCACCGTGCCGACACCGCCTGCGACCACTGAGCCGACCGGCCCGAGCAGCGCGGCCGTCGCGCCCGACTCGAATTCCCCGAGCTGGTTGCTGGCGCCGATGAAGATCGAATTGACCGCGCTCACACGGCCACGCATGGCATCGGGCGTGTCGAGCTGCACCAGCGTCTGCCGAATGACGACGTTGACCATGTCGGCGCCGCCCGAAATGGCCAGCGCGATCAGCGACACGACGAAGCTCTTCGAGATGCCGAACACGATCATGCAGATGCCAAAGAGGCCCACCACCAGCAGCAGCGTGCGCCCGACGTGCCGCTCGATCGGCCGGCGCGTCAGCATGATCGACATCACCAGTGCGCCGACCGCCGGCGCACCCCGCAGCAACCCGAGGCCCCACGGCCCGGTATGCAGGATGTCGCGCGCATAGATCGGCAGCAATGCGACAGCGCCGCCCAGCAGCACCGCGAACAAGTCGAGCGACACGGCGCCCAGCACGGTCTTGCGCGTCCAGATGAAATCGACGCCCGCCAGCACGGTCGCGACGGTGGCCGGCTCGCGCGGCGCCGGTGTGTAGGCATAGCGAAGCCGCACGACCAGCAAGCAGCCCACGACAAAACACAGCACGCTCGCGCCATAGACGGCACCGACGCCAAGGATAAAAAGCAGTCCACCGAGGGCAGGCCCGCCGATGATCGCGCCCTGCATGCCGGCCGAGCTGAAGGCCATCGCACGCGACAGCATCGTCGGCGGCACCAGCAGCGGCGTGAGCGCCTGTTGGGCCGGCATCTGGAACGCGCGCACGCCGCCCAGCACCAGCGAAAGGCCCAGCAGCAGGCCGCGCGAATCGTGGTGCGACTGGTGCGTCGTCAGCAACGCCAGCGCCACCAGCCCCTGCACCGCAAAACATGCCGCCACGATGCGGCCCCGGTGATGCCGGTCGACCACGTGTCCGGCGTAGAGCGCCAGCACCAGTGCCGGCACGAATTGATAGAGCCCGACCAGGCCCAAATCCCAGGCGCTGGCTGTGAGGTCGTACATGTGCCAGCCGATGGCGACCAGCAGCATCTGCGAGGCCGCCGTGCCGAACAGGCGCGCGACCCACATCCGCATGAACGGGCGCTGGCGCGTGAGTTCGGAGAACGTCGGAGGGGCTGGAGGGAGCGAGGAAGAGGGCACCGGTGTGGACACGGCGGCCGAGGCGGAAGCGGAGGCTGAAACGGGACCGGGCATTGCGCCCAAGGATAGCCCAGCGCCCTGACGTCGGCATGAGGATGGCATGAGGCGACATGAAGGACGGCTGCCTACACTCGTGTCATCCGCGCATGACAGAAGACCCACACGCCCTCCACCTCGTCCACGAAGACCCGTCTCTGCTGGTGTTCGACAAGCCTGCCGGCCTGCTCTGCGTGCCCGGCCGCGGCGAAGACAAGCAGGACTGCCTGAGCGCCCGCGCCCAGCGCCGCTGGCCCGACGCGCTCATCGTGCACCGGCTCGACATGTCGACCAGCGGTTTGGTCGTCATGGCCCGAGGCATCGGTGTGCAGCGCGCGCTAGGCGATGCGTTTGCGAGGCGCGAAGTGCACAAGCGCTACGAGGCGATCGTCGACGGTGTGCTGCCAGTTGCGGAAGCGTGGGCCGTCATCGACGCGCCGCTGATGGCCGACTGGCCGCGGCGGCCGCTGCAGAAGATCGATGGGGCGGGCAAGCGGAGCGTGACGCAGTGGCGGGCGCTGGGCGGCGTGGCGCTCACCGACGGCGACGGTCGGATGGCGAGCCGCGTTTTGCTGGAGCCGCTAACCGGCCGCTCGCATCAGTTGCGTGTGCATCTCGCGTCGATCGGGCATGCGATCCTGGGGGATGCGTTGTATGCCGAAGAGAGTTGTCGTCAGGCTGCGCCGCGGCTGATGCTGCATGCGACTGTGCTGCAGTTCACCCACCCGGCGACGAGGCAAACGACGCGTTTTGAAAGCGGGGCGCCGTTTTAGCGGCTCCCCCCGGCGGGCGCCGTCACCCAACCATGACCGGCGACAAAAGCAAAAGCCTATGCGCCCTTGACGACCAGCACCGGCATCGGCGCGTCTTGCAGCACGCGTTGCGTCACGCTGCCCAGCAACAGCTTCTCGATGCCCGCACGCCCGTGCGAGCCCATGACGATCAGATCGGCGCCGATGCCGTTGGCCGTGTCGACGATGCCTTCGTGCACCACGTGCCCGTCGATCACGCGCTGGTCGCTGTGCAGCCCTTCAGCCGCGAGCGATGCCACGCCGCGCGCCAGCGCCGCATTGGCGCTGC
>JAQGMP010000483.1 GCA_028292285.1 Variovorax sp.
CGAAGGACTGGATTTCAGCGGTCTTGCGCAGTTCAAGGCGAGCGACCTGCTGGTGGATGCGGCGCCGACCTCCGAGCGCGGCAAGCCCATGCAGGTGCCGCTGGATCTGATCGACTTCGATCCTGCACAGCCGCGACGCAGCATCGACCCGGCGTCGATCGACGAACTGGCTGTCTCGTTCGCGATGCACGGCGTGCTCGAGCCGGTTTCTTTGCGGACACGTCCGGAATTTGCAGGGCGCTTCATCGTCAATCGCGGCGAGCGTCGCGTGCGCGCGGCGAGGAAGGCGGGGCTGACAGGGGTGCCGGCTTTCCTTGACGAGCGCGTCGACCCCTATGCCCAGGCCGTGGAAAACCTGCATCGCGAGAACATGACGCCGTTCGACCTGGCAACGTTCATCGCCGAGCGGGAGAAGGAAGGGCAGTCGCGCGCGGAGATTGGCCGGAGGCTGAACAAGCCGCGCTCGTTCATCACCGAGGCGGCATGCCTGATCGGGGCACCGGCCGAGATACGGCAGGCCTACGACGCAGGCCGGCTGGGTTCCGGGACGCGCTTGCTCTACCGCCTGGCTGTGGCCATGGAGAAGCAGCCCGCTCTGGTAACTGCTTTGCTGGCCGGAGACGCAGTGATCACCCGGGCTGCCGTCGAACCGCTGCTGGCGGCGAACGCCGGTACTGGACACAGCAGGCAGCCTGCAACGAATGCGCCGACGACAAAGGCTGGCGCGGCACCCAGCGCCGGTCGCACAGTGCTGGTGGTGGAGCACGCGGGTCGGCGTGGCTCACTGCGCCTGAAGGCGCACGACGACGACGTCGCGGAGGTCCGCTTCGGCGACGGCACGCGCGACCTCGTCGAATTGAAAGAGCTCAGGCTCGTTTGCTGGGCCACGGAGGAGTAAACCATGGACCATCTGGATTTCGAGATTGCCCGGTGCCGTCAAGCAAGACCGCGGCCGGTCGCCATGCGATTGGCGAGCGCCGTTTTCTTCGTTGCCTTGCAGGCGGTACGGTTGACCTGCTGCGCGGTGCTGATCATGCTGGAGCCGGTCCTGCGGGCGACACTGATACCGATCGCGTTCATGAGCTTTCTGGTGACGCTGCTTTTTGGCTTCCTGATTGGCGCCCCGCGGTTTCCGCGATGGGGGATGCTGGCGTTCTCGGTCGGGACGCTGATGGTCTACTGGCTTTATCTGGGGCTGATGAGCCTGTTCATGACACCGCCGCCGACCCATCGGCGTTGACGAACTGGCGCTGGAGTGCCAACTCAATACGCAAAACGTGGAAATTGGCAAAGGCCTTTCATTGACAAGCATTGCGAAACCCCAGCTCGCCTTTTGCAAAGGGTGGGGGTAAATGTAAGGCCGGTTTAGAACGCGCAGATGGCGTGTGCGCTGGTCAAGGAAGCAGTCACCCTTGAGGCGCACATCGTACCGGCGCTGTGGTGTTTGTGGTCAATAATCCAGCGGGCTTTTGTCCGCCATGTACCCTGCAGCCCAACCCTCGATTTCAGTCCGTCCGCACGACCAGGTTCCTACCTTCGTGCCTGCCCACGCGTCTGAGGCCGGGCTGGACCCCGAACGGCTGGAGGAGGCTCGGATCAGCCTGGAATTTTTGTACGGGGAGGTAGCCGCCTCCTGGCCCGGCTTCATCGCACGACCCGGCCAATACGAGATGATGCAGGCCTGCCTGCTGACTTTTCTGTCTGCCAAGGAAACGGACGATTTGAATCGTACCGGCGACAACCTGGCCCAGCTTGAAGCGGGGACCGGGACAGGCAAGACCGTTGCTTACTGTCTCGCTGCGATCGTGGCGTCCAAGGTGCTTAAAAGGACGGTGGTGGTTTCCACCGCCACAGTGGCCTTGCAGGAGCAGTTGTTCCACAAGGACCTGCCGCGGCTGGCCGAGATCATTCCTGACCTGCACTTCGAGATCCTCAAGGGGCGTGCCCGCTATGTCTGCGAAAGCCGCCTGAACGCGGCGATCAACGATCAGGCGCAGGGCAGCTTTTCGGCGGATGAATTCCAGGAGCTGTTTTCCAACGACGGCCGGCAAGTCAAGGACCTCCCGCATGACACTGCCAAGGCCATGCTCTGGTTCAAGAGCTCGGCAAAGAAACTGCAGTCGGGCAAGTGGGACGGCGACATCGACAGCCTCGAACAACCGCCCGCGCCGCAGGACTGGCGCCGGGTGCAGGCCAATGCCCAGGCCTGCAATGGCGGGCAATGCGAGCATTTCAGAAGCTGCGCTTTTTTCAGGGCCCGCCGCCAGGCCGCCACCGCAACCCTGCAGGTCGCCAACCATGCGCTGATCCTGGCCACCCTGCAGAGTGACAGCAGCCTCATCGACGCGGGTAACACCTTGTTTGTCTTCGATGAGGCGCATCACCTGCCCACCATCGCGGGTGAACAATTCACCTACCGCGCACGCCTGGGTAGCAGTGCAAGGCTGCTCACAAGCTTGCGGTCCCTGGCCCTTCGCCATGGACGGGCGTTGCCTGCGTCCAGCCGGCCGGACCCGGTCGCCTTTGCGCAGCTGTTCACAGCCTGCACCGAAAAACTGGCGCTGCTCGAGGGCTACTGCGCCCAGGCGCAGTTCGTGAGCGCCGAGACGGCCGTTCACCGCTTCCCGCAGGGCCGGGTACCGGTCGATCTGGCGTCCGAGTGCGTGCAACTCGCCAGCCTGCTCCGTACGGTCGCCGAGATGGTTGCACGGATCGCCGCGACGCTGACGGAGGCCGATGAAACCCAGTCTCCGGCTGAGCGCGAGGAACAACGCCGTGCCGGCATCGAAGTGGGCGTGTACCTGTCACGCCTGGACACCTTGGCCAAGCTGCTCAGCGCCTGGGCCACCCACGACACGGTGCCCTGGGCCAAGTGGCTCGAGTTTGCTGGCGGCGCGAGCGGCGCCGCCCCGGACGTCTGGTGGTGTGCCAGCGCCATGACCGCCGCCCAGGTGCTGTCGAACAGCCTTTGGAAAACAGTCAGCGCAGCGGTGTGTACCTCGGCCACATTGAGCGCCTGCGGCAGCTTCGATTTCTTTGACCGGCTCAGCGGTATGAACCGTTTCCCCGCACGCCGCGCCCTTGTCGTCCCTTCGCCCTTCGACTACGCCGCCCAGGGGGAACTGCGCATCGCTCCCATGAAGCACTCTGCCAAGAGCGCAGAATTTTCTGACGAACTCTGCGAGAAACTGCCTGGACTACTGCGCGACATCGCCATGGGCAACTTGTGCTTTTCACGTCCCGGCGGCAGATGCTGGCGTGTCATGCGGCCTTGCCGAAAGACCTGCTGGCCCTGGTGCAAGTCCAGGGCAATGGCTCCCGTGGGACGGTGCTGAAGGAGCACAGCCGGCGCATCGGCAAGGGCGAGCGCAGCATCATCTTTGGCCTGCAGTCCTTCGGCGAGGGCATCGACCTGCCGGGCCGGCTTTGCGAGCACGTCGTGATCGACAAGTTGCCCTTTACGCCGCCAGATTCGCCCGTGGAGGAGGCGCTGGCCGAGTGGCTGGTGTCACAGGGACGCGACCCCTTCATGGAACTGTCGGTGCCTCGTGCTGGGATGAAGCTGGCACAGTGGGCAGGGCGTGGTGTGCGGACCGTGAATGACCGGGCCGTGATCACCATTTGCGACACCCGCCTCGTGACCATGCGCTATGGCCAGGCAATTCTCAAAGGGCTGCCGCCCTTTCCCCTCGTGCGACCGAGCCTTGTGAAGCGAGTCGGATGAGGAAAGGCCCGGACGGCGGGTCCAGGAATCTCAACTTCGCTGAGCGCTCCGGGTAAGGCGCGACCAAAACCACAGGCGTTGCCGTTGCCCAGAGTATGCCTGCCCCTGCTGTGACCTAGCGAGGCACGCGGCACCGGTCAGAAGGTGACCGCATACGATATGACTCTATAGCTGCGCGACTCCTACCGCCACCCATGCCTGGAGAATGAGCTTGTTTCGCATTTTGTGTCTCCATGCTGTCCGTGCAGCTTGTCGTGGATCAGAGATTGTGCGACTTTGACGTCGATGCAGCTCGCCGGGGCAAAAGCGATTGGCGATCGAGGGCGCGTTCAAAAAGCCGCTCTCTGCCGTTGGAACTTGACTGTCGGAAAATGTCCGCCGGCTAAGTCTTGATCCGTGCCTTGGACTTCCGCCGCCGATTCAATCTTCGAAAACTGCGTCGGCTTTGTTCACATATCCAGTACGACAGCACACTAGCACCTGCCGAGAGCCCCATTGGAAAGCTGAAATCCTGCCGAGCAAATGGTCAACTGCAAGGTCTCGTAATAATCTCGTAGTCGATCGGCTTGAACGATCCGTTGGTCGAATTTTCAGCGGAACATGAAGTCAATGCGCACACCATGTTCATGTCCGCGCGAAGCTCGATGAAGTCACCTGCCTTGGACATTGGGGGGTCTACTCGCACAGTACCCGCCGTTGTCACCGCACCATTCATGAAGACGTTGAACGTGGTGTTGATCGGTTCAGGCCGGATGCCGAACTGTTCGAAGGCCCGGTAAAGGTTTTCGAAGCAACTCGGGTGATGGCCCCTATGCTCGTACAGAATCTCGAACGTTTCCTGACTGCACCGCGGAAGGAGAAAGTCATGATGGCCAACCGTGTCCTCAAGAATTCTGAACATGCGTCGACTGTCATTTGAATAGAGCGAGTCCCCGGTGGTGAGATATATTTTGGAGGCGTAGTCAATGCTTCGGCCGGACGAAAGGCTGCAAGAATGATCGCCATCCCTGAACGCGAAAAGGCCGGCGACCTGCTCTCCGTATGGATCGGTGATCCGTAAGATCTCGCTAGCACGCAGCTTGAAGGCGACGCCCGACTGCGGCGGGATACGGCGAATGCCTGCGTTTACTTCATACATGTTGTACGCCTCTCGAATGACAGTGACATTGCCGATCCGGCTCAATCGCCAGACCAAGAATGTTGGCGCGCTTGGAGTCCTCGCCGAAGCGCGGCAGGAAGGGATTTATTAACCCTTGAAGCGCGACGTCGAGCGCCTGGATTACTTTCTGCTTGGCCCCGTACATTTCCAGGGCCCAAGTTGTAGGAACTGCTCGAAAATTGAACTCAAGACCGGGCCTCCATCTGTGCGGCGCGCCAAGCGCGAAGCGCCTGGAAGGCCCGGTGCAAACTTTTGAAGTCGGCGAACGCATGAGGAACCTCTTGTGACGGAGAGGACACCGTCGGTACTCAGTCCCCTCGTTCCTGAAGGCGACAGGGGAATTCCTCGGTGGGACAAGTAGCAGACGTGCGTAAGACAGTGCGCCGCCGATGGCCCGTGTGCCACGCTCGACGCTTGACGTTGCCTGCCGAAGCAGGGACGGTGTCTGTTGTGTGACCCGTGTCAGCCATAGCGTGACGGGCGTATCGCCCAGCCTCAAGCAGTCGTCGCCGTTCCTGGAGATGCCGAGCGTGTCGCCCGCAGCAGGTTTATGCCGCGATTGCGTTTGCAATAAAGCACCCGCTATGTGCGAGGGCGCACAGTAAAAAGGTGTTTTCTTGGCTACGGTATGGTTTATCGTTGCAGCCTCAATCTCGCCGTCATGCCACACCTTCTGACTGCCTCTCGGACCCGTCGGTATGTCTATTTCGGCAGCTTCCCCATATTGAACGAACATCTCCTTGCTGCCGCCGTGTGCGTGGCAGGGCACCGCGCGCAGGCAGGCTGGTCGAACCGATGACCGGGGCGGAGCCCGATTCAAGACGCAACGCCGTTTGCCAGCAACTCAATCGCGCCAGTGACAGCACAGAGATCTATGTCATCGACGACCACCCCATCATGCGAGATGCAATCGCGTCGGTACTTCGGCGGCTTCGCGGCGATGCGCGCATCCTTGAGATCGGAACCCTCGCGGAAGTCCCGTTGGCTACCAGCACCGACGCACCGCCGTTGGCAATCGTGCTGGATCTGAATCTGCCCGATGCCGAGGGTTGTTCCGGTGTGATGTATGTCAGGAGCAACTATCCACAAACGCCGCTGGCTGTCTGTTCCGCATCCCCAGCCGTGGAGGTAGAAACGAAGTGCATTGCCGCGGGCGCCAATCTCTACATCGACAAAGCCGCAGGGTCGCAGCACCTCAAGGCTGCGATGCAAACTTTGCTTTCGATGGGTGCCGACGACGCCGGCGGTGTCGAGCGCGCTGCGCTTGGTCTTTCTAAGAATCTGGGCGCGAACGCATGACCTCAAACACCACTGCACCGTCGACCTGGGCAACTGCAGGGAGTGGCAAGGAGGCTTTGTTTGGTGCACGCCGCGACATCGTGGTGATAGGCGCGGGGACGGGAGGATTGAGCGCCCTCTCAAAACTGCTGAGCGCCATTCCGGCGTCCTTCGATGCCGCGATCCTCGTCACGCTCGATAGCGGTGACCAGCCTGCATCGGTGGTGCTGCAAATTTTGCAGAGTTATTCAAAGTTGCAGGTGAGCTTTGCGACGGAAAGCGCATTGATCCGGCGAGGCCAGGTCATTCTGACCCCACAGGGCTGCAACATGCGAATTGAACAGGCAGGCATCATTGCCCTTGAAAGCGTTGCTGCGTATGCCCACAACGGTCCCTCGGCCAATGTGCTTTTCAAGTCAGCTGCCGCTTCGTATGGCCACCGCGTGATCGGAATCGTGCTCAGCGGCGCAACCCACGACGGCACGACGGGGTTGACGGCCGTAGAAGCGGCCGGTGGTGTGGGCATCGTTCAGAGTCCTGAGGAGGCGGGCGATCCTGGCATGCCCGCGAACGCAATACGCGCAGACCATCCAAATTACTGCAGCACGCTGGACGACATGGCGCTGCTCATGGTCAGCCTGTCGGCGGGCGAAACGCCGTTGCAGGAGACGTTCGTGAAGCCCCGGTAAGCGCGGCACGGGTGTCCCTGCGCGGCGTCTCTAGTCCCTTGCCGTTGCCTCGCGACGGAGTTGACCCATTATGGGTCGGCACGCATCACGAGCCTGAACTTGCATCTCGCTCGCAGTATCCGGCACGCGGCGCCATTGCTTGCCGTCAAGACTGGCCTTCGCTGACCGGCACGCTGGATGCAGCAACGCGGGTTGATGACTAGTTTTTCTGGATGAGAACATGACCACGCGCGCGTCGCGCCCGACGGCGAGCGACGAAGCCACTCTTCGGCACAATGCAAAGCCATCAGGATCGCCTTTCAAGACCAGCCGAGCCGGCAGCACGATGTCCTGCTTTTTTTTATGCGGCGTGCACAAGGAATGCTCCGAAGGCGCCACGCACCGCATCTTGTACGCGAACCACTTGTCCGATTCGGCTGCAGACGGCCGAAAAATGCGAGTGCCTGCCAATGTCTTCGGTCGCGTGCCAATTTTCAATTTCGATCCTGCAATCAGCTAAACCGAATCCGAAACCAGGTTGCCGTGCGGATGCAGGAACCGGCAGCCTGCGGGCGTTACGGCGCCGCATTCGGACTGATGACATGGTCGATCGGTGACTGTCGTCGGTGGCTATCCAGGGTAGGCCCCGTTTCACTGACGAAGACTTTGTGGCGAGAGGGAATAATTACCGATCGAAATGTTGCAAGTCCTGTTCTCACGACGTCAATCACGAGGGGGCAAGCGCGTCGGCTTTTAACCTTCCCCGCTTGTGCATCCCCTCGGGCCGATCGAATGCGAACGGGCGGGCGGACTACCTGCCGTTGCGGGACCGGATGACCAACCCGCGAGGGCGTATGTTGCAAAGTGTGTTCTTGTCCGAAATGGAAGGTCTGCCGGTGAACGAAGAAGCGCTCAAAAAACGGAATCGACAGCGCGACGATCAGGCCCAGACCGCACCTCCGGGTGCTTCAGCGTCAAGCTTCGGCCCTTTGGTGCCTTCGGCCAGTGCGCTGTCGGCCTTGGCCACGGTTCTGCCTGAGCTCAAGGTGATGATCGGACTGGTCACCGGCGCCATGATCATTGCCGCACTGTACTTCGGACGCGAAATCCTGATTCCACTGGCCCTGGCTTTCCTGCTCGGCTTCGTTCTGGACCCGATGGTGATGCGCCTGAAGCGCTGGGGCTTGCCGCGCGGTGCATCGGTCATCATCGTGGTCATCTTCGCGCTGGGCATGATCGGCCTGGCGGGACTGTTCCTCGGAAGCCAGGTCAGCACGCTAAGCGCAGAGCTGCCGACCTACCAGAGCAACATCAAGACCAAGCTGCGGGACCTGCGCGAGAGTGCGGCCCGCCCCGGCATGTTCGACGGCGTGGTGAAAACCTTCGACACCTTCAAAAACGAGGTCGACCAGACGTCCCCCGAAGCGACGCCTGCCGGCGCCGGAGCAGGCGCTGTGGCAACCATCGCGAGCCGGGCGGTCAAGGCGAATGCCGCTTTTCAGGCGCCGCAACGTGTGCAACTCGCAGAACGCCCTCGGTCCTCTTTCCAGCAGGCCCTCACCTGGCTGGAGGCGGGCAGTGGTCCACTTGCGAACGCCGGCATCGTGCTGGTCTTCGTCGTGCTGATCCTGCTGGACCGGCTCGATCTGCGTGACCGGCTGTTGCGACTGTGGGGAGGCAGCCTGCACCGCTCGACCGACGCGATGGACGAGGCCGGGCAGCGCATCAGCAAATACCTCACGATGCAACTTGTCGTCAACCTGAGTTACGGCGTCCCCATGGCCATTGGCCTCTGGTTCATCGGTGTGCCGGGCGCCATCCTGTGGGGCGCTGTGGCGGCCGTGATGCGCTTCGTGCCCTATATCGGGCCGATGATCTCGGCGGTGTTTCCCCTGTCACTGGCATTCGCTGTGGACCCGGGATGGAGCATGGTGCTGTGGACACTGGGGCTTATCGCGGCGCTGGAGATGCTCAGCAACAACGTGATCGAGCCCTGGCTGTACGGGGCAAGCACCGGGCTGTCGGCCATGTCGCTGATGGTGTCGGCCACGTTCTGGACCGCGCTCTGGGGGCCAGCCGGTCTGATCATGTCGACGCCACTGACCGTGTGCCTGCTGGTGATCGGGCGGCACCTGCCGCGCCTGCGCTTTCTCGATGTGCTGCTCGGAAGCCAGCCGGCCCTGGACACGCCCACGCGCATCTACCAGCGGCTCATCGCCGGCGACATCGAGGAGGCCAGCGAACTGGCCAGCGAGGAGGCGGCCGGAGGCAATGTCATCGGCTTCTATGGTGAGACAGGGCTGCCTGTGCTTCGGATGGCGTCGAGCGACCATGCCAGCGTGGCGACCGCCGAACACCGGCACCGGGTGGTCATCGGCATGGATGCAGTGATCGACGATCTGCGGGAGCAACACCCTGGTGCCGACGCAGCCGACGTTGCACCTGTGGTTTGCATCGGCGGCAAATGGGAGGTCGACACGCTCGCGGCACGCATGTTGGCCCACGCGCTGTCTCTGGAGAACCACCGCGCGACCCATCGGCCGGCCGGGACGGTCACGGCAGAGTACATCGCCGCGTTGGCTCTGGATGGCGTGCAGGTGGTCTGCCTGTCCTACCTCAGTCCCGAGCCCGCTGCGCAAGCCCGCCATTTCTGCCGGCGGTTGAAGCGGCGCTGGCCCGGCGTGCAGATCGTGCTCGGCCTGTGGAACGCGCCAGCCGAGTTGCTCGGTGAGTCAGGGTGCCAGGCCCTCGGCGCCGACGCCGTCGTGACCTCCATCGGCGAAGCGGCGGTTCGCATCGCCGCCTTGATGGGCGCGCATCTGAGCCAGGGCTTCATGGAAGCGGCGGTGCCGGCGGCCGACGCGCAGAGGCTGGTCGCATTGCAAGCAAGCGGCGCGATGGACCCGCGCGCCCAACGCCTGTTCGATGCCGGCGCCAAGCGCGCAGCCGACATCTTCGACGTCGCGCTGGCCATGGTGTCGCTCATCGACGCGGACTCGCAGCAGGTCCGGGGTGCTTCGGGCCAATTGCACGATCGCAGCGACGCACAGGCCGCCCCGGTGCGAGGCGAAGGCCTGAACATCCCTCGCGCGGCCTCGATGTGCGGCCACGTCGTGGCGAACGCGCGGACGCTGGTCGTGCCGGACGTTGCCAAGGACATGCGTTTCGCCGGCAATCCCACGCTGCAGTCCAGGGGGCTGCGCTTTTATGCCGGTGCCCCGCTGCGCGATGCTGGGGGTCATGTCCTCGGGACCCTCTGCCTGCTCGACACGGAGCCGCGTGCGCTCGATCAACGCGAGGTTCGCCTGCTCGAGGCGATGGCCGATGACCTGATGGACACCTTGCGATCGAGCGCGCTGCAATGGGGTGATTTGCTGGCCGGCGGCGAGGAGGGGACGACAACTTCATCCGCCACCTTGGGGCAGGCCGTGCCGGCCGCCTGAGGGTCGTTAGACGGGAGAAAGGATTTTCATCCTGACCCAATGGACTGAGTTCTTCAGAAGGACCGGCAAATCATAGAGATCCCCTGCTTCCACGCCGCCGACGCCGCCGCGAGGCGCCGAGACAAACTTAAAAGCATCTACCTTGGCGGCCACGTGCCGGGCCTTTGCGAGAGGTCCGCCCTCACTGTGCAGTAACGTTGGTGACCTTCATAATCTTCTCGGTTAACGCAATCTCCGACTCCAGGTGTCGCGTGTAATCGCCTGGATTGCCCGCGACCACAGCGGCGCCGTTGGCTTCGAGCTTCGCGCGAACGCGGGGGTCGGCCAGCGCTTTTTGCAATGCGTCTGAGACCCTTTTCACAACCGGCGCAGGTGTACCGGCGGGCAAGGAGAGCCCGCCATATGACACCAGCGTGATGCCGGGAATGCCGGCTTCAGCAAGCGTGGGAACCTCAGGCAGTTGCGGGTTGCGCGTAGGCGCCGTCACGGCCAGCGCCTTCAGCTTGCCGGCATTGACGAACGGCAGTGAGACCGAACTGATGATGAGCGCGAGATCAACCTGTTTTCCGAGCACGGCATTCGCCGACTGTGAAGCGCCTTCGCACGGAACATGAAGTGCTTGCGTTCTGGTCGTCTTGAGGATGAGTTCGGCACCCATGTGCGCCGGCGTTCCCACGCCACCAGATGCATACGACAGCTTGCCTGGCTGTTGCCGCATTCGATCGACGCGATCCTTGGTGCTGTTGATGCCAGAGTCGGCAGCCACAACCAGGACCACGTCCGAGCGCATGATGCCGCCTACGTGGATGAAGTCTTTCATGACGTCAAACCCTGGCTTGCGGTACATGCGCATGTTGGTGGCCATTGGCGAAGCCGAGTAGACCCAGGTGTAGCCATCTGCTGGGGCGCGGGCTGCCAGCTGCGCCCCCCGGATTACCTCGACGCGTGACTACTTCGGCGTGAGCCGGTACAAGCCATGCTTCTGGTCGTCCTCGAGCAATCACAGCGTAAGATTCGAGGCCTGCTCGAAGTCGCGCACGCGGAGGCCGACCCCCAGTGCTCGGACAGTGTCGCGATCACTCTGTGCACCCGATCCGGTGCAGCGCGCGGCTTATAAGACCGCCCGCGAAAGCCGAGCCGTTCCAGTTCGGAAAATCGCGCCGCTGTAGAACATCAGGTTGGAGGCGCGAGGGCACATTCGGCGCGATTCGAACATCCGACATGTCGCGCAATCGCCAAAAGGTGTGATGGGGCGTCACCAGATCAACGCAGCTGCAGCGAAGCAAAGTAAAACCGTGCCCGTGACTATATTGATGACTGCTTGAACCTTCGCGTTTTCAAGCTTGTCCTTCATCCTCGAAATAAAAAACGTCAGAAAGAAAAACCAGCTCGCAATGATCGATGCGTGAATCAGGACCAGCGAAAACCCCTCGTAAACCGTGTCGCGGCCGACGATGAACTGCGGGAATGCGGCCAGATAGAACATCGACACCTTCGGGTTGAAGAGCTGTGTGATGAAGCCTTCCCTGAAGCTCTCGACCGAAGACTTGGAAGACGAAACGGTTCTGCGCACGGTCTTTTTGACAAACTTCCCGCGTAGGAGGCTCGTGCCGGACCAAAGCATTTTCGTGCCGATGTACGCCAAGTACAGGCCGCCAATGCTTTTGACGACGAGATAGAGACGAGGACTCGAAAGTACGATCACCGAAATGCCAAAGATCGACAGCGCACCATGAAAGAAGGTGGCGCTGCACAAGCCGGCAATGTTGAACGTGGTGGTCTTCGGACCAAAGTTAGAGGCGTTGTTGATGATCAGCATCGTGTTGACGCCGGGCGACAGCACCAGAAACAACGCGATCAGCGAGAAGCCGAGCAACCCGGTATTCATTTTTGACGCCCAGCGGCTCAGTTGATCGTGTTTCTGAAAATGCCGTCGTACAAAGCGAGACAGACGGTCTCATTGGCGTCCACCCGTTGTTCGATATGGGATTGGTCGGAGAAGTAAGCGTTGTGCGGATTGACGATCAGCCGACCAGACAGCCACTCTTCATTGCGGCGCCACGCAGCGATCAGGCGGTCATCGCCTGGTGGCTCGATCGGCAGCACATCGAGATAGACCCGAAACGCCCGGTTGGCGCGCAAATGCACTTCGAGCGTCTCGAGCGATTGCATGAGTTTGCCCCTGCCGGTGTTCACCAGGATGGCGTCGGACTTCATGCGGCCCAGGAATTCGGCGTTGATCATTCCTGCCGTCTCTTCGGTCAACGGGCAGTGCAAGGAAACCACGTCGCTGGAACGCAGCAGCTCTTCCAGCGTTGCTGCGTAGTTGAGCCCGAGCGACTTCCAGAATCCTCGATCCACAAATGGATCGAAGGCGGTGATGTTGAAGCCGAAGGCTTTCAACCTCAGTGCTGTGGCGATGCCGATTTTGCCCAGGCCGATCAGGCCGACGTTACGGCCCCTGGAGCGCCAGGTTGCAAGATTATGTTCCTGCCACTCGTCGCC
>JAQGMP010000492.1 GCA_028292285.1 Variovorax sp.
GATGCGCGCGCCTTGATGACCGGCCGCATCACCGACGCGTACACCAACATCGCGACCGTCAAGCTGTTCTCGCACACGCAGCGCGAGGCCGGTTTTGCGCGTGACGCGATGCGCGAGTTCATGCACACGGGCTACGGCCAGATGCGGCTCGTGAGCCTGTTCGAAATCACCAACCACGCGCTCAGCATGGCGCTCACGGCCGGCATGTGCGGCACGGCGCTTTGGCTGTGGTCGAACGGTGCGGTGGGTATCGGTGCGGTCGCGGCCTCGACGGCGATGGCATTGCGGCTGCAGGGCATGTCGCACTGGATCATGTGGGAGATGACCAGCCTGTTCGAGAACATCGGCACGGTGCAGGACGGCATGAAGACCTTGTCGCGGCCACGCACGGTGCTCGATGTGGCAGCCGCCGCAGAGCTCGCGGTGCCGCGCGGCGAAGTGCGCTTCGACCACGCGAGCTTTCGGTATTCGGACGGCGGCCGCCGCGTCATCGACGACATGACGCTCGTCGTGGCGCCGGGAGAAAAAATCGGTCTGGTCGGCCGCTCGGGCGCGGGCAAATCGACGCTGGTCAACTTGCTGCTGCGCTTTCATGATCTCGAGAGCGGGCGCATTTTGATCGATGGGCAAGACATCGCGCAGGTCACGCAAGACTCGTTGCGCCGCCATATCGGCATGGTCACGCAAGATACGTCGCTGCTGCATCGTTCGGTGTCGGACAACATCGATTACGGCCGCCCCGATGCGGGCGACGTGGCCGTGCGTTCGGCTGCGGAGCGCGCCGAGGCGCACGAGTTCATTCAGACGCTCGGCGATGCCAAGGGCCGGCAAGGCTACGACGCACACGTCGGCGAGCGCGGCGTCAAGCTGTCGGGCGGCCAGCGGCAACGCGTCGCCATCGCGCGCGTGATGCTGAAAGACGCGCCGATCCTGCTGCTCGACGAAGCGACCAGCGCGCTCGACTCCGAAGTCGAAGCCGCGATCCAGCAAAGCCTCTACACGCTGATGGAAGGCAAGACAGTCATCGCCATCGCGCATCGGCTGTCGACCATGCGGCAATGGATCGTCTCATCGTGCTCGATGAAGGCCGCGTGGTCGAAGAGGGCGATCACAAGACACTGTTGTCGCAGAACGGTTTGTATGCACGCCTGTGGGCGCACCAGAGTGGTGGCTTTCTCGGCGATGGCGTCGACGATTAGCCTCGGGCTCGATCTGCTTCGATGTCCCTCGACCTCGACTACCGCCGTTAGCTTCGCGAGTCCTACAGAGCGCGCCGACCACCGCCGACAATCCGCCGCCGGCTTTGCCGCGAACATCGACTCGTCTTCAACAAAGAGGGGTGCTTGCCGTGAATTCCATCATTTATATCGTCGGCCTGGTCGTCGTCGTGGTTGCAGTGCTTTCGTTCTTCGGTCTGCGCTGAAAGCGCACTGAAAGCTGATGCGAGCGCAGTAAGAGCAGCGCGACCCCGAGAGGGGTGGCATTCAACGGGGCCGTTCGCGGCCCCGTTGTCCGTCGTGGGGGCGCGCAAGGGCGCGGGCATAATTTCCGCGCCCCTCCCCACGACCAAGGAACTTGTTGAACACCACACTGGCAGACGCGGTCGTTACCGAATCGGTGCGGTGGGTCGAAGCGACTGGCCCGCTGGACGACGCGGAAGCCATGCACGCCGCGCTGGCGTTGCACGATCTCAATGAGAGTCTCAGTGACGGTCTCCGTGACAGCGGTTCCGGCATCGGCGCTGCCCGCATTACCGAACGCGCCCGCGTGCTGGGCCGTCGCATCGGCCTCGCATCCGAAGTCGCCCGCATGCGCGCCTGGGCGCCCTGGATGTTGCTGGCGCTCGTGGCCGTCGTCGTCATCGCGGGGCTCGGCGTGGCGGGCAACGTGGTCGGCGGCGATCGCAAGATCAACGTGATGGTCGCGCTGGTGAGCCTGCTCGGGCTGCATGCGCTCACGCTTCTGATATGGCTCGCGGGGCTGGCGCTGCCGGTCGGCTCGTTCGGTGTTTTCGGCACATCGTTCAACGCGTCTCTCGGCGGGCTGTGGCTGATGCTCACCGCGCGTGTGGCGGGCGGCAAACGCGGGCAAGCGCCGGTGCTGATGCGCGCGACCACCGGCTTGCTTGCGCGCGCGAAATTGATGCCTTGGGCTCTGGGTCTTGTCAGCCACACCATCTGGACGCTCTCGTTCGCGGTCATCGTCGCCGCCCTCCTCTTCGCGCTGGCGTTTCGCAACTACGCCTTGAGTTGGGAGACGACGATTCTCGAACCCGCTTTCTTCGTACGCAGCGTGCAGGCGCTGGGCGTGGTGCCGTCATGGCTCGGCTTTCCGGTGCCCGATGCACAGATGGTGTTGGCGGCGCCGGCTGTAGCACCTGATGCAACACCATACGCGGCGTCGCTCGCCGCCCAGCGTGTCTGGGCGCTGTGGCTGACCGGCTGCGTCGTGGTCTACGGTCTGTTGCCTCGCCTGCTGTTGGCGCTGTGGAGCGCGGCCGTCTGGCAAGCCCGGAAAAAGGCGTTGCGGCCCGACCTGCGCGACGCTTACTACCTGAAGCTGCTGGCGCGCTTCGATGCGCTGCAACCACCGCGCGTGGTCGACGCCGACAGCGGGCGCCTGCGGCAAGCCGCCGTGCAAGGCCTCGCAGCAGGCGACACGTCCAACGCGCTGTGGGTCATCGGATTCGAATTGCCCGACGAGGCACCGTGGCCCATCGCCGTTGCAATGCCGACGGGTGCGCATCCCGTTCGCGTCGATGGCGGCGCAACGCAGCGCGCCGAGGTGCTGGCCACGCTGGCCGATGCAAGACCAGCACAGGCGATCGTCGTGTGCAGCGGCGCGTCGAGTCCCGATCGCGGCACCGAGCGTTTCGTGCGCGAGGTGCAAGCCCGGTGTGGTGAATGCCGGCTTTGGTTGTGGGGCGTGTCGACGACGCCGGGACGCTGGCGCGACTGGATGGCCGAGGTCGGCGTCGCGCCGTGGCAAGACGATGGCCCTGAGCATTCCGATGCGCACACAGCCGCAGTAGCGCTCGACCACCGCAGCGAAACGAGCGCACGGCCATGAACGACAAGACGGCCGGCAACGACCGCACCCAGCAAGCC
>JAQGMP010000522.1 GCA_028292285.1 Variovorax sp.
CCACCCCCTGACCGGGGGCAACACCGGCGGCCTGGCGAAGCCAGTTCCGCGGTGTTTCACCGACAGCGCCTTGCCTGCGGCTTGGCGCTGGCCGCCTTGCTTCGGCGCTCGTCTACTTTTGGGCGGCTAGCCAGGTTTTCAGGCGGTCTACGCCCTGGATCAGGCGGGCGGGGTCTTTGGAGGCGAAGCACCAGCGCAGCCAGCCCTGGGCTTCAGGGGCGAAGGCGTTGCCGGGGGCGAGACCCAGGCCGGCCTCCACGACCAGGCGTTTGGCGACTTCCAGCGAATCGCCGAAGCCTTCGAGCTGGAAGAACGCGTACATGCCGCCCTTGGCGGGGGCGACCTTGACACCGGGCACGGCCGCCAGCAGCGGAACCAGCGTGTCGCGGCACAGCTTCAGGTGCGCGACCACGCGGGGCGTGATGTCGCTGCCGTGCGCGATGGCCGCAATGCCGGCGCGCTGCGTGAACACGCTGGCGCACGAGGTGTTGAATTCGATCAGCTTGCCCATGCCGTCCACCATTTCCGGCGGCATCACCAGCCAGCCGAGGCGCCAGCCGGTCATGAGAAAGCTCTTGGAGAAACTCTGCGCCACGACGAGCCGATCGTCGGGCACCGAAATGTCCAGAAAACTCGGTGCGCACCCATTCGGCGTCGGCTCGAAATAGAGGCGCTCGTACACCTCGTCCGCAAGAATCCACGTACCTGTCTTGCGGCAATGGTCGAGGATCGCTTGCTGCTCCGCGCGGCTCATGGTCCAGCCGGTCGGGTTGTTCGGCGCATTGACGATCAACAGCTTCGTCTTTTGCGTGATGGCCGCGCGAAGCTGGTCGAGGTCGAGCGTCCACTCGCCCTGCACGGGCACCAACGGCACGCAAACAACTTTGGCCCCGAGGATGGCGGGCTGCGCCGTCAGATTGGGCCAGACCGGCGTGACTGCCACCACTTCGTCGCCGGCATCGACGAGCGCCTGCACCGCCAGCATCAGCGCGTTGACGCCGCCGGACGTGATCGCGATGCGCGACGCGTCGACCGCAGGATGCAATGTGCTGGTGTAGCGCGCAACGGCCTCCCTCAACGCCGGCAATCCCAGGTTGTGCGCGTAAAAAGTTTCGCCGCCATTGATCGAGTCGATCGCCGCTTGGCGGATCACTTCGGGCGTGATTTCGTCGCTCTCGCCGAACCAGAAGGCGAGCACGTCGTCGCGGCCGAGGCCGGCATTGGCGACTTCGCGGATCTTCGAGGCCTCGAGGTTCTGAATGGCATTTCGCATGGCTGGATTCCTGTCCTTCACCGATTTCTTCGATGCTGTTTTTTATCGTTCTGGCCGCTGCATTTTGCAGGTGGTAGGCAACTCGGCGCGCGCAGCGTCGATGTTCTTCACGACGCGAAAACCGTAGCCCGAGCCTTCGACATCGAACGAGACGCCTGGAGCGCCTTGGCGGTCCATCATGCCGACCACCAGCGACTGTTGAAACTGATGGTCGCTCGCCCGCATTCGGCCGCTGCGCCCCGCAAGGCTGACGTTGGCCTGTTCCAGCTTCAACGCCACCGGCCCCGCCTCGACGCTGCCGGCCTGCTCGACGGCCTTGGCCAACGCCTCGATCATCAACTGCATGCGCATGTGCACGTAATCGTCGGCCGGATTCGGAAAGCGCTGCCTGAACGCGCGGTAGAAGGCCGCCGATTCGGGCGTCGGCACGTTCGGCAACCAGTCTGCAACGGCGAGCACGCGCCCGACACCCGCATCGCCGATGGCGGCCGGCGCACCGAGTGCGTTGCCGTAGAACGTGTAGAACTTGCCGTCGTAGCCGACCTCGCGTGCGGCCTTCACGAGCAAGGTGAGGTCGTTGCCCCAGTTGCCCGTGATCACCGCTTGCGCACCGCTCGACTTGATCTTCACGGCATAGGGCGCAAAGTCTTTGACGCGGCCCATCGGGTGCAGTTCGTCGCCCACGATTTGCACGTCAGGGCGCTGCAGACCCAACTGCCGCCGGCTCTCTCGCAGCACCGCTTGCCCAAAGCTGTAGTCTTGCCCGATCAGGTAGACGCGCTTGACGTCGTGATCGTCTTTCACCACGTCCATCAAGGCAGCGACACGCATGTCGGCATGCGCGTCGAAGCGAAAATGCCAGAAGCTGCATCGCTCGTTGGTCAACACCGGATCGACGGCCGCATAGTTGAGGAACAGCACGCGCCGCGACGGGTCACGCTCGTTGTTCTTGTCGATGGCGTCGACCAGCGCCGCCGCGGTGGCCGACGAGTTGCCCTGCATCACGACGCGCGCACCGTTGTCGATGGCAGCGCGCAATGCCGAAAGCGCCTCTTCGTTTTGCCCTTTGCTGTCGTAGCGATCGAGTTGCAGCATCCGTGCACCGCCGGGCAGCGGAATGCCGCCACGTGCATTGACGCGCTCGACCGCCCACAAAAGATTGCGAAACACGGCTTCGCCGGTGTTGGCGAAGGGACCGCTAAGGCTCTCGATCAGCGCAATGCGGATCGGCGCCGGCGACTGCGCGCGCGCCAGCGACACGGCCGATAGCAGCGTCGGCGCGCATAGCGCCAGCGTGCCGAATTTCAAGGCCTTGCGGCGCCAAATAAAGCGGGTATTCATTCTCTTGAAACGCGTGGCGCGATGCCTAGATGAGGAGGCAAGCGGCACTCATGAATTGAAGGCCGCGCAGTGTACGGGACACACCTTTCTTGTCCCCATTGTGTTCATCCCTCAGGAGTCATCATGTTTTTTGCACCCGCCGTTCACACCACCCGTGGCTTTTCTCCCCGCGCCCAGGATCGCAGCTTCGAACGCTTCGTCAACGACGCGCTCTTCAGCGGTGCCCGCCGCGCCGTCAACGTCGAACAGGACGAAAAGAGCTGGACCCTGTCGCTCGACGTGCCGGGCCTGTCGCGCGAAGACCTGACCATCGGCATCGAGGGCACTGTCGTGCGCATCGAATCCAAGGCCGAAGCCAGGCGCCAGATCAAGGTCGCTTACGAGCTGCCGCTGACCATCGACACGGCCACCAGCGAAGCGAAGCTGGAAAACGGCGTGCTGGTTTTGAAGCTCGGCAAGCTGTTGCCTGTGAACAACGTCACGCAGCTGCAGATTAGCTAAAACGCGCTCTAAAGCGCCTCACTAAACGGGTCGGTGACTTTTTGTTGCCGACCTTTTTTGTTTCCGAACTCACAATTAGTGCGAAGAACATCACGAAAGTTGATGTTTTTTCAGACTTTTCTCTTACATCGTCGCAAGCGCGTTCAGCGGGCCTTCAGGTTTGCAACGGTTTGCAACTATCGGGGCGACGATGGAAACGCACTTGAAATTGGCCAACGGCGACACGCCCTCCGACACCCTGCTGGTGTTTTTACCGGGCGCATTTTTGCAACCCGACGCATTCGAACGCGAAGGCTTCGTCAGCGCCGTCCAGGAACGCAATCTGGCGGCGGACGTCTTGCTGGTCGACGCCAACGTTTCGTACTACTACGACCAGACGTTCATCGAGCGGCTGCACACCGATGTGCTCGAGCCGCAACGGGCGGCTGGCTACAAATCGCTTTGGCTGGTCGGCATCTCGATCGGTGGGTTCGGCGCATTGATCCATGAGCTGGCCCGCCCGGGTTCGGTGGATGGCATCGTGGCATTGGCGCCGTACCTTGGCCGACGTCCGCTCGGTGCCGAGATTCACAAGGCCGGCGGCCTGCGCGCATGGAAGGCTCCGTCGGGCCCGGCGCCCGACGAAGAGGCCGACCGCCGACTGTGGCCGTGGCTGCAGCAATACGCCGACGCGAAATCAGCGAAGAAGTTGCCGCCGCTCTATCTGGGCTTCGGCCTGGCCGACCGCTTTGGATCCAACCATCGGCTGCTGGCCGACGCGCTGCCCCAGGACCGCGTGTTCACCACCGAAGGCGGGCACGACTGGCCGC
>JAQGMP010000302.1 GCA_028292285.1 Variovorax sp.
GTACCTCGACGAAGTCCGGTCATACCGGACTTTCGAGGCTGCATGCGGGTTTGCGGGCGCCTGGTAGGTGCGTATGGTGTATCGACCCTAGGCAAGTCGGCGAACCCATGGCCTTCCGCAAAAACGCAGTCTTTGGTACGAAAAACACATCGGCCGATCCGAAGGATGGGCCGAGAGCGTGACAGCAGGCCGAAGGCAATCCGTAGCCAGACTGCATCCTTTATGTAGCCAATCTGTAGCCAAGATGTACCCAAAGTGCACCTCAAATGCACCCTCTGTGTAGTCGATCTGTAGCCAGTCTGTAGCCGACCCTGAAGCAGTCGGACACATTTGGACGAGACATTTTTGGCGAGCATGCGCAAAATATAGTCATCAATGCTCGTCTTGACCAGACCGAATGGCCCGCTCGACCTCACTGGATCTTCTTCAGCAGCGCACGGCTGATCTCGTTGCGCAGGAACTGCGCAGCGAGTCCGCGGCGATTGCCCGACTCTGCGCACTGATCATCGACGCAGTCCGGACGGGCCACTCGCACCGCTCGATCCACAGCGCCATCACTGCCGGCGGCCTTGCGATCAGTCCGACGAATTACCGCATCGCCTTGGGCCGTGCCCGCAAGTCACGGCACAACGGAAGCCCGACTTTTTCCGGCACGACAGTCGTTGCCGCCACGTCCGAAGTCGTCGCATCACGTGACGAGCCGATGAAAATAATTGAGGCCGCGACGGTGACGCAGGAGTCATCCGGGTACTCGCATCGCGCGTCGACGCTTCCAGCGGATCACCCTACAGACGTCTCATTCGGGACGTTATCGGCCGCCCGCGTTCTGGACTCGCTTCGCCGCGCACAGGAAGTCGCCTCCAAAGACTACCGGCGCATCGCGATCGACAACTACCGCCAGCGTCTTCGCAACCCTTTCCCGAAGGACCTCACATGAAAATCTGCGTCTTGAACCTTTCCGGCAATGTCGGCAAGAGCACGCTGCCCGTGCACCTGCTGGCTGCCTACTCCGCCGGAGCCCGCATCGTGAGCGTCGAGTCGGTCAACGCGACCGCGGCCGACGATGTGCAGGGACTCGAAGTCGAAGCCCTGAGGCGCGAGCCGCTTCAAGAAAATCTTCCGCGAGATCATGATGGGCGACAACGTCATCGTAAAGAAAGACTCAAAAGGCCTCCTGGTAGGCATCCTTTTTGATCAGGCGAACTGGGCGTCGTAGCCATCACACCGTCATCGACTTCGCTCCTGCGACCGATCCTTGTCACCGCTGTCGCGGCCCACGCCGCGCGCTCTGAGAATCCTGAGCAGCCCCGCAGCAATGCGCTCGCGGTCGGTACGCACAGGCGGCATTGCCCGCGCGAACTGCTGGACCTGATCTGCCAGCGGTGCATGGCCCTGTGGTCGAAGCGCCTCCGCCGTGGTTGCTGAGTCAGCCTCGACTGCCCCCGTGTCGCCGACATCGGAGCTTTTCCGGGATCCGGCTTGAACTCCCCGACCTGCAACTCCCTGCCCACCCCTTCGATCTTGCCAGCCATGAACGTCGACCGGCGTGGCGCCTGCCGATCGACGCGCTGGTTTGCGGGAAGACTCTCAAAGGCCTTGAGCGCGCGCAGCCGGTGATGAATCGGGTCCTTGAGCGAGGCCTTGACCTGCCCGCGGACCTGCCGGGGCGTCGCGTTGGCCGGCACGCCCTGTTCGCGCATCATCTGGGCGAACCGTTCGCGCCATTGCCGCAGCGTGTCCTTGCGGATGTACAGGCGCTTGCCCGGCTCCGTCTCGTGCTCGCACTTCACGACCAGATGCACGTGCGGGTGCGCCTGGTCCGTGTGCAGCACCATCGCATAGCGGTACCGCAGCGCGAAGTTCTCGCGGGCGAAGACGCGGGCTGCGCCGAGCACCTTCTCCGGCGGCGTGCCGGCCGGCATGGACAGCACGATGTTGTGGACCAGCTTGGCGCGGTTGTCTTTCTGGCCCTCCGCGGGTTTGGGCTTGTACTGGCTGCGGCACAGGTCCAGCTGCCAGTCGGCGAGCAGGTGATCGGCGATGTCCTTGCCTTGAAGCAGAAGGCCATCGTCGGTTTCAAGCTCCAGCTTCCCGTGCCGGCCGATGTACTTGAAGTGCGCCCTGGCGCCGCCCATGTCGCGCGCGCCGCCCGAGACCTTGACCATGACCTCGGGCACGCGGCTGACCGTCCGCTTGATCTGCTTGACCTGCTCCGGCCCGAGTCGCAGCGTGCCGCCTGGCCCGCGACGGCCGTAGCTCACGATGTCCAGTTCCATGCCGGCGGTGCGTGGCAGAGTGACGATCTGCCTAGGCATGTCCGGCCTCCCAGCTCATGAGGTTCGTGCGGACGAGCGCAGCAACAGACTCGCGAACGCTTTCGACGGTGTTGCCGACATCCATCAGGAGTTGATGGTCGACCGCTTCGAGGCCCTGAGCACCTGCCGACGCAGCCACGCACCGCATTTGCCGTCCAAGTGCAGCGAGATGGCCGGCGACTGTCATGAGCTCGTCCAGCTCCGTCGGCGGCATCACCGGTACTTCGCGCACGTGCGTGCGGACCAGCATGACCAGGTAGCTTGAGGTCTTCATGCGGCGCGCTGCTGCTTTGGCATGCGCCAGCGCGCGATCGCCGGGGCGCAGCCGCAAGGTCACGCGATCATTGCCGCAGCCTTCGTCGCAGTCAGTGGCTGCGTCATTCGATGCGACTGAAGCAGAGTTCGACGCCAGCAACTGGTCGACGACGAGCGCAAGCAGCGCCGATTCCGTGAGTCCCTTCTGCGCGGCCAGCGCAGCGAACTGCGACTTCGCTTCGAACGAAGCCCGCATGGACATGACGGCGGGTCGAGTGGCGCTGGGCATCAAAACACCAATGGCGTAAACAATGTCTGACGCCAGTCTATCCTGCCCTCAATCCAAAACAAGGACTCGGTGTTCGCCGCGCCTAACACTTCGCCAAAACGCACTCACAAGCAGTCCCTCACACCGAGCAAGCGGGAAGACCGGCATTGCCGAAGCCGACCGTCAATACCCAGAGGACATCGGAGGTTCGACAGTCACGGCACCGACACCCGGACCCGAAACCGCCCGTGAAGCTCAGCCCCACTTTAAAGAACTCCAAGTGTTAGGCGCGGCGAACACTTTGCAGAAAAGAACTGCAGAAGCGGCCATCCAGACGGCAAACAAACTGACCAGAGAAGTCCGCCTGCCGCCCAAAAAAAGTTTCCGAGCTTGGTCAAATCGAAAGTCGAAATTGAGTGTCAGGGCGCGGCGAGCACTTTCAGGAATGCCGGAGATCACGGCGCAATCCCTGGAACCCGCGGCTGCGATAAAAACCGGCGCCTTCGACACACCGGTAACCCGGCCATCAGGTCAAGGAATGCGCCTGTAGGTCAACACAGCTCCGTCGCCGCTGTGCAAGGCGGGCGCAGGCACGTCCCGCAGGGATGAGCGCGACTGCGCGAACCTGGAGCAGCCCGACAGCGGCGAAGCCGGTGGGGTGCGCTGCCTTTATTCACGTACGCAAGCCACACATCCTCAGCCAATTTCCTACATCGCCGTCGACGCACCGCTTGCATGCTTGCTTGCTTAGTCACTCATCAACGATCCAATTCCGAAGCCGCATGGGACAAGAGACAGACAGCCCACCCAGGACAGGTGAGCCTTTGCCACGCGCTACACCAGACGCTCGCTACTACGTCGTGCGCGGTCGCCTGTGGCGCGCCACGAACCCGGCCCTCTATGCTGACGAACGGCAAAGGCTGGTGCACGAGCTGATGCGGGCGCGGCGCGCGGTAGCCGCAGCGATGCAAAGCAAGGATGCAGCCACGCTGCGCGAGGCGCGGGAACAGGTCGACGTCGCCAAGCGCGCACTCGGCGAGCGAGGACCCGTCTGGTGGACCGACGGCGCGCCCGACCTGAACCAGCACATGGTGTGCAACACGCCGTACGCCGCATGGTATGCGGCAGATGAAGAATAACGGACGCTCGGAAATCCACAACCACCCACCTCCCGGCGCATGGCGTGTCCTTCAAGCGCAGTCTCGGGCCGGCGTCTGTTTGTGCGCCACCGCATGACGGTGAGCCCTCATACAGTGCGCCGGCGAACGGCCTGGGCTGGTACGCAGGAACCCCACCTCTTCAAAGGTGACGAGGCACCAGAGGAAGAACTGGACGCCGACGCGCAGCGGGCCACGGCGGTCGCGAAATGGAGCCAGCAGATCGAGGAGATGTACGTAATCCACGTCGCAACGCGCGCCGCCTGCGCGAAGCCCTGGAGCCGATGCCGCCGGATCGCCTGCGACGGGCCAGCGCAAATCCTCCGCAACGCGACTGAACCTGGAAGAATTTTTTAGTGGTCGGCCGAAGGACGCTGGGCGTTCTGGACGGGCGGCCACACGGCAGCGCCCCAGCTGCCGCTCCTGTGACGGATCAGGCAGGCGTTGCCCGCGTCCAGGGCGGCCTGCCTGCTCGGCAACGGCCCCATGGCGAAGTCCACGACAAACGGCTTTTCGCCGGCTTGATATTGCTTGACCAGCGTCCAGAAGAAATGACCCGGTATCGCTTCGTCGATGATCAGTTCGAGTGTGTCCTGCATAGGCTTTCAGAAAAATTGGACATGGCGTGATTGCACCGCGGCTCGCAGGCCGAGGGAAGTAAAAAGTTCACGATGCTGGAACGCCATTGCCTCACATCGGCCAATCGCGGCATCGGCCTACACGACACGTGAAGCCAACTCCATGCGCAAGGGCAAGGTGTCACCGTACGACGAGTCACGATGCGCCGCAGCCGACTCCGCACGCCGCACAAAGCGCGCCGTGCGCGTCAATCATTTCGCCTGTTCGGCGACGTCGTTGCCTGCTTCGAGTGCGGGCATGCTCCGGGCGAGGATGAACTCGAACGCTTCACCGGCATGCCTTGCCGCTGTGAAGATTGCATTGCGATCGCCCCGCAGCACCTTGAGCCAGCAGTCCAGATAGGCCGCGTGTCCTTCCACCGTCGCACTGATGAGGCCGCAATGTCCCATCAGAAAGGCCGAGCCCAACTCGGCCACCAGCTCTTCGAAGGCATAGGCGTCATCGCCGAAGCGCCGACCAAACTCACGGTTCAATCGCGATCCGTGTCCCGTCCAGTGCACTGCCTCATGAAGCGCCGTCGCGCAGAGTGCTTCCGGGCTCGTGAAACGCCGCGGCCATGGCAATCGGATCTCGTCCAGCGCCGGCAGGTACATCGCCCGCTCGAAGCCATAGCGGATCGTCGCGTTGCAGCCACCGAGCAGCCGCACCGCACCTTCGACCGGCCCGTTGGGTGCCACCGGCGGGTCCACGCACAGGTCCACCACCGTGCCCGGCAGCCCATCGATCTGCGCCACATTGAAGAGCCAGAACGGCATGCACAGCAGAAAGCTCGAGCGCGCCTGTCCATCATCGGACCTGGCCGGCCCAGCATCGTCATGCGAGGTCGCATCGTGGCTCCGCTCGTCCTTCAGCACCTTGCGCTCGAAGTGCGCGCACAGCACGGCACGCTCGCCCTTCCTTACCTGCGCCCCAAGTCCCTCGGCCTGCTTGTAAGTGAGCCAGACGTTCGATGCATAGCCATGCTCGATCGCCGCGTCCCACAGCAGCAGCACGTTGGCCCCGTGGTATGGCGCACCGGTCCTGCCGTTGCGCGGCATGCCGCGCGAGGCCGCCCGCGTCCAGCGTTCCCGGAACACGTTGCCGCCTTGCTCAAGCATCGCGATGATCCGGTCCGTGATGACCTGCCGGACATCCATCCGGCCGCCGGAGCGGCCCATGGCTCTTTGGTCTTTGAAACCATCTGCTTTTGGTGAGTCCTCGGGGGGCGCGGGGGGAACGCCCGCGGCTGTTGGGGTGCCGGGTGTCCGGCTGTTGCGCTGGCGGGAGGATTGAGTGGACTGCATGGCTGTGCCTTTCTGCGGGGTGTGCCGCGGGGGTTGAACATCTGCTTTCGGAGCCGCCTCGACGCATGAAGAGCGAGCGCAAGGGCCGATGTCCAGGG
>JAQGMP010000593.1 GCA_028292285.1 Variovorax sp.
TCCTCTGAGAAACACCCTAGCGTCCGCGCTTTACTCGCGATACCTTCGACCTACATGACATTTCGCCAGCCTGCGCAACTTGCCGACGTTGACGACGAAGAACTCGAGCGTCTGTGCGCGAAGTGGCGCACCCAGGCGCTGCGCGGGGAACGGCGAGCCTTTGGCATCGCGCATGCGCTGGAGGTGGAGCGCCGCCGCCGCACCCGTGACAGTCAGCCCCAGCCCCTGCCGCCGGAACTCCCGATGCCGGCTCGGGTGCGGCCATGGTGGCAATTCTGGCGCGCCTGGGGTAGCGGCCACACGGGGTCTGCGATGTGAACCGCACGAAGGCGCCAACACGCAAGCTTCACAGCAGCCACTTTGCGTTCATGCGGGCCCTTGCGCAGGGCGTGGATGAGCGGGTCAGCTGGGACCGGTATCTGAGCCTGGAAGGCGAGCACGCGGATTTGCGCCATGTGCGCCGGACGATCGCATGGATCCGCGACCAGTTTGCCGCGGCCGCCAAGCGCGAGCACCGGCCGGGCACGGCCCGGTTGATCCTGCTGGACCCGGATCGCTTCGCGTCCGCACCGGCAATGCCCAGCCTTTCCGAGTTCGCCGAGCTGCGCGGCATGACGGACTTCTCGGAAGCCGAACAGCTGGAGGCCTATGAGGAGGCTTATCCGAAGCCGGGCAGGGGAGGGCAGCGCGGTGGTGACGGAGGTTTCGGTCACACTTCGCGGCGCGCCCGCGTCATCCAGCGCCAGCTCGAAGCCCTGCGCTGGCTTCAGGGTCTGGTGGCGCAGGATCCAAAGCCCGGGGACAGCGTGGCAGCCTGGCTCAACCCATCGATGGCAGTCCGCCTGCAGCGTGCCGGCCTGCCGACCCTCTCTGCGCTGGTCGAGCGCATCAACGCCAAAGGGGCGAGGTGGTGGGTGGAAATACCAGGGATGGGAACGCTGAAAGCGTCGCGCGTCCTGGACTGGCTGCGCGCCAACGAAGATCTGCTCGGCCTGCGCGTCGCCTTGCATGCGGACAAGCCGAGAGCGCAATTGACACCCTTCGAGCTGGCCGCCGTGGTGCCCGCGGCCACCGCCATCCGGCCGTACGAGAAGTTCGTGCTGCCGGCCGACCTCAACGGCAGCGCAGGGTGCCACCGCGCCCCCCATGCAAAATGCTTGCTGATGGCTGCGAACGATCATGAGGCCGTCGGCGCGTGGCTGGCGTCGAAGAAGCCGGGCAGCGGCGAGGGTGGGTTGTCATCCACGCAGCGCGCCTACCGCAAGGAAGCCGAGCGTCTGTTGCTGTGGGCCGTCCTTGTGAGAAGAAAAGCCCTGTCATCGCTGGCGTTGGAGGACGCGACGGCCTATGGGTCGTTCCTGGCTGAGCCACCTTCAAGCTGGTGCGGCCCACGCTATCACCAGCGCTGGTCCCCACTGTGGCGACCGCTGGAAGGGCCGCTGAGCACGATCGCGCTGCGACAGTCGCTGATCATCCTCAAAAGCCTGTTCGCGTTCCTGGTAAGCCAGAGCTACGTCACTGGCAACCCGTTCGCTGCGGTTGTCGTGCCGCCCAATCCGGCACGACTGCTGGGCTCGGCTCGGGCCTTCACCTGCGCGCAGTGGGACCGCATCGACGGACTGTTGCAAAAGCACGGAGACGATGAAGTCCAGCGACGCCTGCGGCGCGCCATGCGCTGGCTCTATGCAACGGGCCTGCGGCTGGCCGAGGTCACTACGGTGAAGTGTGAGGATCTGCAGCAGGTCGAGTACAGAGCCGACGATGGATCGGTCGCAGCGGCCTGGCTGCTGTCGGTGATCGGCAAAGGAGGACGCACCAGGCGGGTACCGGTGCCCGCCGAACTGGTCGATGAGCTCGGCGATGAGCTGGCGCGCCATGGCTTGGAGCGGCAGGTGGAAGCTGCAAGCAACGTTGGCATCCACATCCTGGCGCGTTTTGACGCCGGACTGGAACACCCGGTCTCGTGGTCTGCGTCGGGGCTCTACCAGGCCATCAAAGCATTCCTGGCGAAGGCAGCGAAGGGCCTTGATGAAGCGGACGCTGCGCAACTGAAAAAAGCCAGTGTTCACTGGCTTAGACACACGTACGCGTCCCACGCACTGCAGGGAAGAACGGGGCGGATGGCCGTGCCCATCCAGCTCGTGCAGAACAACCTGGGGCATGCGTCTCCTGGAACGACGTCGATGTATCTGCCCACCAAACGGGGACGAGCGGATGAAGGCGATGCGCCCGTTTCGAAAAGACCGCTGACATGACGGGCGAGTTGGACACCTGATGCGGGTTCAGTAGCGGGCGAGCCTGACGGGCTTGAGCAGCTCGCGCATCGAGGCGATGCGGACATGCTCCGCTGTAACTAGGGAGCGTCGGCCGCTGAGCGTTCTGTAGAGCCGCGAACAAGCGAGCCCGGCACATCTCGCGGCGCGCCGTCAAAGCGGGCACGCGCCTCATGAATATCGGAATAACGACGATCGGCCCAATCGATGAGGCCCGCCATCGGCTCCAGCAGCGACTGGCCCAGAGGTGTCAGACGATATTCAACGCTCGGGGGCTTGGTCGGAAAGACGTGACGAGTAATCAGTCCGTCGCGTTCCAGATCGCGCAGGGTCTGGGTGAGCATGCGCTTGGAGATGTCGCGTACGGCGCGGTGAAGCTCGCTGAAGCGCTGCGACCGCGTCGCGAGGGTCATGATCATCAGGATGCTCCATTTGTC
>JAQGMP010000615.1 GCA_028292285.1 Variovorax sp.
CGCTTTCTGCACGGGCGATATTTCGCCAAGCCGCGCTTGCCGGGCTTCTTCGTGCACAGCCCCGGCAATCGCTACGCCATCCACTACCACGCCGAGCAAACGCCGCAGGCCGACAGCCGCATCACGCTGAGCAGCACGCGCGACAGCTTGGGCCTGCCGCGCGCCCGCATCGATCTGCGCTTTCACCGGGCCGATGCCGAGTCGGTGGTCGCTGTGCATGCACTGCTCGACGCGCACCTGCGCCAGCACGATGTCGGCGAGCTGACCTACCACTACCCGGAGGCGGAGCGGGTCGACGCCGTGCTGCGCCACGCGCGCGACGGCGTGCATCAGATCGGCAGTACCCGCATGGGAAGTTCGCCCGCGGAAGGCGTGGCCGACGCCTACGGCCGCATCTTCGGCACCGACAACCTGTACGCCTGCAGCAGTTCGCTGTTTCCCACGTCGGGCCAGGCCAACCCCACGCTGACGATCATGGCCTTTGCCATTCGCCAGGCCGAACACATCGCGGGGGCCCGTGCAAACAGTTGAATGCGGGCCCAAGGGCCTGCGCGTTTCGCTGCTCGGCTTCGGTTGCGCATCCGTCATGGGCCGGGTCGGGCGCCATCAATCGCTCGACGCCATGGCCTGCGCCGTCGATCACGGCGTGACGCATTTCGACGTGGCGCGCTCCTACGGTTTCGGCGATGCGGAGAAGGTGCTCGGCCAGTTCATGCGTGGCCGGCGCGACAAGCTCACGGTGACCTCCAAGTTCGGCATCGTCGCCCCGCAGCTGAAGACATGGCAACGCATTGCGCGGCCTATCGTCAGGCCGCTGCGCAGCGTGCTCGCGCCGTTGCGGCGGCAGGTGCGCGCGGCGTCGGGCCAACTGCTCGGCGCAACGCGGCACGACGTCGGCTATGCGCGGGAGTGCCTTGAAAAATCATTGCGCGAGCTCGGCACCGACTACCTCGATTTCTATCTGCTGCACGAGCCGCCGCTCGCCCATCTGGCGGAACGCGAAGCGTTGCACGACTTCATGGAAGGCCGGGTGCGTGCCGGCCAGATTCGCGCATGGGGTGTCGCGCATCCGGTCGAAGACCCGAAAAGCGCCGGTGCCGCGTTGAAGGGGCTCGGCACCGTGCTGCAGCAGCCGTCGAGCTTCGGCGCGGCGCGGCGTGCCGTTTCCAGTCTCTACGCTCACGATCATCGGCCGGACGCGCGGAGCGAAACGCGTTTTCGCTTCATCACGCAGCCGATGGCGGGCGGCGACGGCACGCGCATCGACCCGGCGCTGGTCGCGGTCGCGCGCACTGCGGGCCTGTCGCACGTCGATGCGATGTTCGCGTGGGCGTGCCATGAGGCTGGCCCATCCGGTGCGGTGGTCGCGGGCATGTACAGCCGCGACCACATCGTCGCCAACGCGGTGGCGGTCGAGCGCTACGCCGCCAACCGCGCGCGCTTCGACGGCTTGCTGGCTTGAGGCGTGTGCGCCGTCACACGGTAACCGTCACGCCCACCTTGGCGCCCGCCGCCACGATCTCGCCCCAGGTCGCATCGTCCAGCCAGATGCCATCGCGCTCACGCTCGACGCGCGCGCGTCGCTCCGGCTCGCCGGCGATCTGAACCGCATCGAAGCCGGCGCCCGGCGGGCTCTGGCGCAACCACGCCACGAACTCACGCGCTTCTTGCTCGAAGCTCGCTTGGGTGCCCAGTCTGGCCGGATCGATCAGCACCGTCAGCATGCCGTTGACCACGCTGCGCGCCGCGTCTGCCGGGCGGTGCCAAGTGCCGCCGCCCGTGAGCGCGCCGCCGAGCAACTCGCATGCGATCGCCATGCCGTAACCCTTGTGCTCGCCGAAGGTCATGAGCGCGCCGAACAGGCCGTTGCTTTGCGGCACGACGACCACGCCGGGGTCGTTGGTCGGCGCGCCGTGTTCGTCGATGAGGTAGCCGTCAGGCACCTGCTCGCCTTTGTTGTGAGCGACGCGCATCTTTCCTTGCGCCACTCGGCTGGTCGCGAAGTCGAGCAGGAAGGGCTCGGCACCCGCCAGCGGAACGCCGATGCAGCACGGGTTGGTGCCGAATCGCCCGTCGCCGCCGCCCCATGGCGCGACCACCGGCCGCGAGAGCACGTTGACGAAGTGCAGCGCCACCAGGCCCTGTGCCGTCGCCATCTCGGCGAAGTGCCCGATGCGGCCCAGGTGGTGCGCGCTCGACAGCGTGAAGATGCAGCTGCCGTGCTGTTTGGCGCGCGCGATGCCGAGCTCCATCGCCTGCACGCCGACGATCTGCCCGAAGCCGCGTTGCCCGTCGAGCGCCATCATCGTGCCGATGTCGACCTTGACCTTGACCGCCGCGTTAGGCGTCAGGCCGCCCTCGGCGATGGCATCGATGTAGCGCGGCAGCATGCCGACGCCGTGCGAGTCGTGCCCGCTCAGGTTGGCCAGCACCAGATTGGCTGCGACCTGATCGGCCTCGGCAGGGCTGCTGCCCGCCGCCGCCAGAATGCCGGCGACCTGCGTGCGAAGAAACGTTGCGTCGAGCGTGTGCGACATGGTGGGATCAGAGTCCTTTTGCGTTGAGATAGATGGCGTAGAGCGAACGGGTCGCGCAGATGAAAAGCCGGTTGCGTTTGGGTCCGCCGAAGCACACGTTGGCCACGCGCTCCGGGATCAGCAGTTTGCCGAGCAGCGTGCCATCGGCATCGAACGCGTGCACGCCATCGCCTGCGCTGCTCCAGAGACGGCCTTGGGTGTCGACCCTGAAACCGTCGAACAGGCCGTTGTCGCAGGTTGCGAAAACGCGGTCGGCGCCGAGTCGTTTTCCGTCGGCGCTTACTTCGAAGCGGCGGATATGGCGTGGTCCGTCGACGGCATGGCTGGCCCCGGTATCGGCGATGTACAACACCGATTCGTCCGGTGAAAACGCGAGGCCGTTGGGCTTGACGAAATCGTCCGCGACGAGCTCGACGGCGCCGCTCGCCGGGTCGATGCGGTACACGTTGCAGGCGCCGATTTCGCTGTCGGCGCGCAGCCCTTCGTAGTCCGACAAGATGCCGTAGCTCGGGTCGGTAAACCACACGCCGCCGTCGGAATGCACGACCACGTCGTTGGGCGAGTTCAGCCGCTTGCCTTGCCAGTGCGAGGCCAGCACGGTGATCGAGCCGTCATGCTCGGTGCGCGTCACGCGCCGCGTCAAATGCTCGCAACTGACGAGTCGGCCCTGCCGATCGACGGTGTGGCCGTTCGCATTGTTGGCCGGTTCGCGGAACACCGACGTCGTGCCATTGCGCTCGTCGTATCGCAGCATGCGGTTGTTCGGGATGTCCGACCACACCAGCGTGCGGTGCGCGCCGAACCAGGCCGGGCCTTCGCACCAGCGCCCGCCGGTCCAGAGTTGCTCGATGCGCTCCGGGCCGGGGATGCAGCCCTTGAAGCGAGGGTCGATATGTTCGAAGCTCATGGAGGCCGCACCTTCTACATCACGGCGCCGACCTGCCACGGCACGAATTCGTTCTGGCCGTAGCCGTGTTGCTCGCTCTTGGAGTGTTCGCCCGAGGCGGTCGCCAGCACCAGTTCGAAGATGCGCTGTCCCATCTCCTGGATCGATGCCGTGCCGTCGACGATCTCGCCGCAGTTGATGTCCATGTCTTCTTCCTGCCGCTTCCACAGCGCCGAATTGGT
>JAQGMP010000629.1 GCA_028292285.1 Variovorax sp.
GCGGCGGCGCACGACGTCATCGAGTTCGCCGTCCCGCACACCTTGGCCTTTACGTTTTTCCCTGCGTGGGTGACAAGCCTGCGATCGGAGTTCGGCCCGCTCAAGAGCCGGCTCATCGCGCTCAACGTGCACGACGCGGTGCTGCGGCTGGTCGAAGGCAGCTGCGATTTGCTCATCGCCTACCAGCATCCGTCGTTGCCGCTGCAACTCGACGCCAATCGCTACGAGCAGGTGAGCCTGGGCGAGGAGGTCATGGCGCCGTGGGTCAAGCCCGACGCCGATGGGGCGCCGCGCTGGCGGCTGCCAGGCAGGCCGGGGCAGCCGCTGCCTTATCTGGGCTACGCGCCGGGCGCCTATCTGGGCGCCATGGTCGATCAGCTATTGAAGACGTCGGCCACGCCGATCCACCTCGACCGCGTCTACGAAACCGACATGGCCGAAGGCCTGAAGGCGATGGCGCTCGAAGGCCACGGCATCGCCTTCTTGCCGTACAGCGCGGTGCGCAAAGAGGTGCGCGCGCGCAAGCTGGTCAGCGCCTTGCCGCCGGAGATCGACGCGCTCGAAGTGACGATGGAAATCCGTGCCTACCGCGAGACGCCGACGGCGCCTGCCGCGGCGAAAACCGGCCGCGCCAAAAGCGGTGGCCAAAGCAGCGGCAAGAGCACCGAAGCGAGCGTGCAGCCCAAGTCGGCGGCCGACGCGCTGTGGGCGTACCTGGTGTCGCAGCAACCTGCGGCCTGATGTTCGGGCGCCGTGGAAACTATGAGCGGCGTGCATAACCAGTCCTGCAAATGGCATTAGCGTCTGGCAACGTCTGGTCCTACAGTCACGCCTGCTGCTGTCACGCAACAACCTTTGTGCACGCTCTCGAGCGTGCCTTTTTTTATCTGCGGTGGGCCCATGACTTCCAACTTCCGGATCGAACACGATTTTTTGGGTGAGAAGCAAATTCCCGCCGTCGCCTACTGGGGCGTGCACACGGCGCGGGCGGTCGACAACTTCCCGATCTCGGGCACGCGCATCTCGGCGATGCCAGATTTGGTCCGCGCCATCGCCATGGTCAAGAAGGCGGCCACGCGCGCCAACGCCGATCTCGGCGCCATCGATCGGCAGCGCGCCGGCGCGATCATCCTGGCCTGCAACGACCTGATCGAGGGCAAGTTGCTCGACGAATTCGTGGTCGACGTCATCCAGGGCGGTGCCGGCACCTCGACCAACATGAACGCCAACGAGGTGATCTGCAACCTCGCGCTCGAAAAACTCGGCCACGAGAAGGCGCGCTACGACGTGCTGCATCCCAACGACCACGTCAATGCATCGCAGAGCACCAACGACGTCTACCCGACGGCGGTGCGGCTCGCGCTCTGGTTCGCGATCGGCAAGTTGCTCGAATCGATGGCGTTCTTGCGCGTCGGCTTCGAGTTGAAGGCGCTGGAGTTCAAGGACATCCTGAAGATCGGCCGTACGCAGCTGCAAGACGCGGTGCCGATGACGCTCGGCCAGGAGTTTTTGACCTACGCCATCATGATCGGCGAAGACGAGGCCCGCCTGCGCGAAGCCCGCTCGCTCATCGAAGAAATCAACCTTGGCGCGACGGCCATCGGCACCGGCATCAACGCACCGCACGGCTATGCCGACCTGGCCTGCAGCTACCTGGCCGACGAAAGCGGCGTGCCGCTCAAGCAGGCGGCCAACCTGATCGAAGCGACGCAAGACACCGGCGCCTTCGTGCAACTGTCGGGCGTGCTCAAGCGCGTGGCCACCAAGATGAGCAAGACCTGCAACGATCTGCGTTTGCTGTCGAGCGGTCCGCAGGCCGGCTTCAATGAAATCAGGCTGCCGGCGCGGCAGGCAGGGTCTTCGATCATGCCGGGCAAGGTCAACCCGGTGATTCCGGAGGTGATGAATCAGGTGGCTTTCGAAGTCATCGGCAACGACGTCACCGTGACGATGGCGTCGGAGGCCGGACAACTGCAGCTCAACGCCTTCGAGCCGATCATGGGCTGGAGCCTGTTCAAGAGCATCCAGCATTTGAGCAATGCCTGTAAAACGCTGCGAACCAACTGCATCGACGGCATCGAGGCCAATCGCGAGGTGCTGGCCAGGCGGGTGCGCGAATCGGTGACGGTGGTCACCGCGCTCAATCCGATCATCGGCTACGAAAAAGCGGCGCTCATCGCCAAGACAGCGCTCGCTACGGGGCTGGGTGTCGACGAGGTGGCCGAATCGCTGGGCATCATGACCAGGGCCGAAATGGAGGCCTTGCTGGTGCCTGAGAATTTGACGCAACCCGTGAGATTGTCCACAGCTGTACCTGCGGCTGCTGTACCTTCGGGCACAAAGACTGCTTAGTAAGGAATGATCAACTGAACGCCGCCTGACCGCACCAACGTGAGGCCGAGCGGCGGTGTACAGGGCTTGCTCGTGGTGCGCTTATGCACCGGGTTGGTCCGGGTATTCCCGAAATCGGGAATGCCTAAAATTTCGTTGTTCTCTTTCAGTTTTCTTTCAGGAGTTTCATACATGAAAAAGCAAATCGTGGCGCTCGCAATCTCGATGCTGGCCGCAGGTGGGGCGTTTGCTCAGGCCAATGACACGCTGGCCAAGATCAAGGCCTCCGGCAGCATCACCGAAGGTGTTCGCGAGTCGTCGGGCCTGTCGTATACGCTGGGCAACGGCCAGTACACGGGCTTTCATTACGACGTCTGCGCCAACATCATCAAGGACCTTGAAAAGACGGCCGGCAAGAAGCTCGAGACCAAGTACCAGCCGGTCACTTCGCAAAACCGCGTGCCGCTGGTGCAGAACGGCACCGTCGACATCGAGTGCGGCTCGACCACCAACAACGCCACGCGCGCCAAGGATGTGTCTTTCGCCGTCACCACGTACGTCGAAGAAGTGCGCATCGCGGTCAAGGCCAACTCGGGCATCACCGGCATCAAGGACCTCAACGGCAAGACCGTGGCCACGACCACCGGCACGACCTCGGTCCAGACGCTGCGCAAGAACGAACGCGCCGGCGGCATCGACTTCAAGGAGCTCTACGGCAAGGACCATTCCGACAGCTTTTTGCTGCTCGAATCGGGCCGCGCAGATGCCTTCGTGATGGACGGTTCCATCCTCGCGTCGAACATCGCCAAGGCCAAGACGCCCGCCGACTACAAGATCGTCGGCGAAGTGCTGAGCGTCGAACCCATCGCCATCATGATCCGCAAGGACGACCCGGCTTTCAAGAAGGCCGTGGACGACAGCATCAAGGCGCAGATCAAGAACGGCGACCTCGCCAAGCTGTGGGACAAGTGGTTCATTCAGGCCATCCCGCCCGCCAACGTGAAGATCGGCCTGCCTTTGTCGGAAGCCACCAAGGCCGCCTGGGCCAACCCGAACGACAAGCCGATGGAAGACTACGCGAAGAAGTAATTCGCCTCCCATAAGCATCGCGCCACGCCCACCCTTCCGGTGGGCGTTTTTCAATACGGCGCGTCAGAACAATGAACGAGGAACAGGAGCGCTTCGATGGGATCAAACTGGGATTGGCAGGTCTTCTTGACGGACCCGGGCGGCAAGTACCCGACTTACTTGCAATGGATGTTGTCGGCGTGGGGCTGGACCGTGTCCGTCTCCATCCTGGCGTTGATCGTCGCGCTCGTGGTGGGCTCGCTGATCGGCATCATCCGCACCCTGCCCGACAGCCCCTGGCTGGTCCGGCTCGGCAACGCGTGGGTCGAGCTCTTTCGCAACATTCCGCTGCTGGTGCAGATCTTTCTCTGGTACCACGTCATCCCGGCGCTGATCCCGGTGATGAAAGGCGTGCCGAGCTTCGTGCTGGTGGTGCTGGCGCTGGGCTTCTTTACCTCGGCGCGGATCGCCGAACAGGTGCGCTCCGGCATTCAGGCCCTGCCCAAGGGCCAGCGCTATGCGGGCATGGCGGTGGGCTTCACGACGCCGCAGTACTACCGCTACGTCATCCTGCCGATGGCCTACCGGATCATCCTGCCGCCGCTCACCAGCGAGACGATGAACATCTTCAAGAACTCGTCGGTGGCTTTCGCGGTGTCGGTGACCGAACTCACGATGTTCGCGATGCAGGCACAGGAAGAAACCTCGCGCGGCATCGAGGTCTATCTGGCCGTGACCGCGCTCTACGTGGTGTCGGCGTTCGCGATCAACCGCATCATGGCTTTCATCGAAAAGAAGACGCGCGTGCCGGGCTTCATCGTGTCGGCCAGCGCCGGCGGCGGAGGCCACTAGCATGATGAATCTCGACCTGTCCTTCTACAACTGGGACATCATCAGCAAGTTCGTGCTGAAGGGCTTCTACTTCAGCATCATGCTGACCATCGTCGCCACCGTCGGCGGCGTGCTTTTCGGCACCGTGCTGGCGCTCATGCGCCTCTCGGGCAAGAAGTTTCTCGACGTGCCCGCCACGCTCTACGTCAACGGCATGCGCAGCATCCCGCTGGTGATGGTCATTTTGTGGTTCTTCCTGCTGGTTCCGGCGGCGTTCTATTCCACCTTCGGTGGCTGGGGCGCCAACTACCGCTCGGAGATCTCCGCGGTGATCACCTTCATCGCCTTCGAAGCGGCGTACTTCAGCGAAATCATGCGGGCGGGCATCCAGTCGATTCCGCGCGGCCAGGTGCATGCGGGCCAGGCGGTCGGCATGACCTATGGCCAGAACATGAAGCTGATCGTACTGCCGCAGGCGTTCCGCAACATGCTGCCGGTGCTGCTCACGCAGACCATCATCCTGTTCCAGGACACCTCGCTGGTGTATGCCATTGGCGCCTACGACAT
>JAQGMP010000667.1 GCA_028292285.1 Variovorax sp.
GTGTCGGTAGCGGCGCGGTGAAGAAAGCACCAAGGCCATGAATGCCGCTGGGCGCAATGCGCAGGTGACGGGCGGAAGTCGGCATATCGAAATCTAATCGCGCTGGAGGAGGGGAGCAGTGGGGAAATGCCAAATGCGAACTGTCTGCGTTACAACGTAGCAGCGCTGCGGGCTGCTGGCAAGCAGACGAAGTCTCCACAGGCGCGGCACGGCATTAAGGACTTGCGCTTTTGTTTTGCCGCGCGTGGCCTACGACGTTTCCGCCAGCGCTGCCGCCCGTCCTATTGTGGGACGACGCGACTGTTGTCACGGTGGGCGCAACCCACTGCGTGGCGATAGCTGCCGCAGCAGTGAACACCGGTGCAGCGATTCGCAATACTGGGCCTGCTACCGGCGTCCCATGAGGTGCCGACCCCCGAAGCGACGCCCGTTGCGGCTCCGCCTACAAAGCGAGCCTTGGCCGACGCCGGAGTTGACGCCCACACGGATACCCGCACCTGCCCCGACACCGCACAGCCCCGGTACTCAGACCCGCACCCCTTGTGCTCCGCCCAGCTCGCCACGCATCGAGATGCCTGCGCCAACCCCGGCCCTCCGCCAGCCGTCAAACCACCCCTGGCGTCGGCGCCCAGACCGGCGCCGACGGCTGCACCTGCGCACGCGCCAAGAGACTGCCATGGATTCGCTCAGGCTCATTGCCGCGTCTCCGCTGCCCGCCATCTTTCGTAAGACGAACGGAAATGAATGCGATCAGGCTGGCTGCGCGCGGCCGGTCTGGTTACGGGGTTGACAGCGACAGCAGATGCAACTCCGTGGGGACCAGACGGCGGCGCGCCAACGTCCGTCCAAGGGACTGGAAGAGCTCCAGGAGCAGACGACTTGCGCCTACTTCAACAGGCAGAAATCTCTCACTTGCCTGTTGCCCGCATCTCTTGCACCTTGCTCGCACACGCAACCAGGAGGCATTGATGATGAATAAAGCACTCAACTATGCGATGGACAGGGGACTTGTCGGTGGCGATTCCACAGCCACGCGGTAGCGACGGTGCAAGGTTCATCGCCGCCGACACGACGCTTCGGGTTCATCAAAGATGGTTGCAATGTTCTATGCTGCAACGGCAACAACTTCGGCATGATCTGTGCGAGGCCTCACCAGCGCCATCGATCGCGTTGGTGTCTGGTTTGACGAAGCGGGCGGGCGGTTACGCGCGCTCGGTCGGGCTCGTGTCTTGGCTGACAATTGCTACCGGCGCGGCACACGCGCAGTCGCTTCGCATAGGGTATGTCGACCTGGGTCGAATCATGACCGAATCGACACCTGCGCAAGCGGCGCGCTCGCGAGCGGAATTGGCGCTGCAACCGCGCCTGGAGGCCGCCAAAAAAATGGAAGCAGAGCTGAACGCTGCTGTCGCAGCGGCTTCTCCGGCTATGCAGGGCGCGGATCCAAAGGACCGGTGGCAGCAGGACTTGGCACTGGCACGAAAGAAGCTCGAATGGCAACGCGTGCAAACGATGCTGGTTGCCGACCTTGAACGCCGCCGCACCGATGAGTCTCAGCGGCTCTACGCATCAGCCAGGGACGCAATTCAGGCGATCGGCGAGCAAGGCCACTATGACGCTATTCTTGAATCGTCAGTCTATGCAAAGCCCGAAGCCGACCTTACCGAACGCATTATCTCGATTCTGGAAAGCGGTCAGCTAGGTAAGCCAACTGACCGCTGACGCGTTTTCTGCACGGGGCGGCGCTCGGACTTCCAAGCCGATGCCCGGCTGGCTCAAGTCAAATGCATTTCAACATTCGAGCTGAGGTGATCCAGAGCTTACTCACCGTCGCCGCATTGCTATGGCGCCCTGCACATTCGCTTCGCGTGTCGAAGGCGCCGTTGTAAGTAAAGATGGGCTGCAGCGGTGCCCAGAAAGCCGATCTGTACGACGTCACTCGGCTTGATCTGGAAGCCAGGCGCCGGGGTGGCCGCCAAGCCAACCCATGATCATCGGAAGGGCACCTTGTCTTGTACTTTCCTTTTTAGCCGTAGGTTACGCCGCCACATTGGCGAGGCACCCGCGCTTACTCCGGCCAAGCGTTCGTTCGTTCTGTACGGTGCCGCACCAGCAGCCGTCCCGTGGGCAACCATGGGGTGGTTGAGGCGCGCATACTGCCCTGACTGAACGGTATTCAGCACGCCGCTCCGCGGCGTGTTTCCTAGCAGAGGCATCAGCAACCGAAAGAAGGTCATGTCCACGCCGTCATCGAACCTTCTCCTGGACAACCTGTCGCGCCCGCTCCGGTCAGCCGTCATGGCGCTGGCCGTACCCCGTATCCTGAGCCGGTACCAGATCCTCTGCGGGGCCGGTCTGCCGACGCTCCCGTCACCTTTTGCCAGGACCGACTGATTGCTATTTCAGTGCTTGCACTGCCGGCAACAGCCGGGCGTACCCCTCTTTGACCACGGCGTAGCACTCGCAGGTGCGCGCTTCCAGTCCCGGCCTGTCCAATATCGTGATGCGGCCACGCGCGTTGCGGATCAGATTGCTTTGCTTGAGCTTGTTGGCGGCCTCGCTGATCCCTTCACGTCGCACACCATGACATCAAGGCGGCGGAGGTGGCCGGCATGTGAAACACACGAACTGCTTAGCGCCGAACATCATTTTGGATGCTCCATCAGCGCGAGCCTTGTGCTGCCCGCACAGCAGGCAGGACATGCTGCTGCCCACTGC
>JAQGMP010000334.1 GCA_028292285.1 Variovorax sp.
TTTTTTCGAGAGGCCCGCCATGCTTGAAATGCGCCCCGGTTGCGAATGCTGCGACCGCGACCTGCCGCCCGATTCGTCCGATGCGCGCATCTGCACTTTCGAATGCACCTTTTGCAGCGACTGCGCCGAGGCGCGGCTCGACGGCGTGTGCCCGAACTGCGGCGGCGACCTCGTGCAGCGGCCACGCCGGCCTGCCGCCAAGCTCGCAAAATTTCCGGCATCGACCACGCGCGTGCTGAAGCCGGAAGGTTGCGAGGCTGCGGCATGAGGAGGGCCTCCCTATGAACACGTCGACGTTGCTGTTGTTCGCGCTGGTCGCGCTCGTCGCCATCGCCACGCCCGGCCCGACGGTGCTGCTGGCGCTCGCCAACGGTTCGCGCTTCGGCGTCAAGCGATCCGTCGCGGGCATGCTCGGCGCGGTTGCGTCCGACTTCGTGCTGGTCGGCGCGGTGGCGCTCGGACTCGGCGCCTTGCTGGCGGCGTCGGAGTTCTGGTTCTCGGTGCTGAAGTGGGCCGGTGCGATCTACCTGGCGTACATCGGCGTGCGGTTGCTGCGGTCCAAAGGGCTGCTCGATTTGTCGACCCCGGGTGGCGTGCAGGTCAACGGCAATGCCAGTGCCACAGCGCGCGGCATTTTCGCCAAGAGCTTTCTGGTCGCGGTGACCAACCCCAAGGGCTACCTGTTCTGCTCGGCGCTGCTGCCGCAGTTCATCGATGCGAGTGCCCCGCAGTGGCCGCAGTACATCGCCATTGCGCTGGTGTTCGCGGTCATCGACTTCACCGTGATGATGGGCTATGCGGTGGTCGGCGAGCGTGCCGTCAAGCTGCTGCGCCGCCGCGCCGTGCTGTGGCTCGATCGCTGTTGCGGCGGTGCCTTGCTGGTGCTGGCCGGGTCGCTCGCGTTCTATCGGCGCGCTGCGGCTTAGGGGTAGGGCTTAGGGCTTGGGCTTTAGAGCTTGGGAAGACGCCAGCCCAGTCGACCGAGCAGCCGCGACAACACCGGCGACCGCGGCACGTCGCGAATGAAGGGCGGCACGGACAGCGCCAGCAGCAACACCGCCAACGGCACCACGCAGACGAAGCCGACGTACTTGAACCCGAGCGCGCCGACCGTTCCGCCCAGCACGAACATGCCGATGAGCCCGCCCGCGGTTTGCATGCGCAGCCGGTTGTGATGCACGGCCGAAGCGGCCGGACCCCCGCGCCGGTTCCAGTACAGCAGCTTGCCCAGTTCCATCCCCAGGTCGGTGATGTTGCCGGTCATGTGCGTGGTGCGGATGCTGCCGCCCGACGTCTTCGAGCCGACGGCGTTCTGCAGGCCCATCATGAAAGCCAGCAGCAGCACGGTGAGCGGCACAGCGAAGGGCGTCGGCCATGTCAGCGTGATGGCGCCCATCAGCCCGAAGGGAAACAGCAGCGCGGCTTCGAGCAGCAACGGCAGCGCATAGACGCTGTGCAGCCGATGCTGCCGGCCCCAATTCACCAGGATGGCGCAAACGGCGGCGCGGCTCATGAAAGCCAGCACGGCGCCCAGCGCGTTCAGCAACAGTTCGGTGTTGCCCAGCACCAGACCATCGGCCAGTTGCGACGCGAAGCCGGTCATGTGCGAGGTGTACATGTGCAGCACCAGAAACCCGCCCGCGTTGATGGCGCCGGCATTGAAGGCGAGCAGCCACCCGAGCGCCCTGTTGGTGGAGGGCGAGCGATGGCGGTCGGTGAGAAAACGCAGTCTGCGCATGGGTGCCTGTACCCGTGGTTATACGCCCGCCGATGTCCGTGCTTCGCTTTTCAGCCGGCGTTCGAGAGCCGCGCACGCAGCGCGGCAACGGCACTGTCGGCCGTCGTCAGCACCGGCAGGCCCGACGCGTCTTCGCACGCCGGGCGGGCGCGCGCCATGCTGAACTGCGCCAGCGCGATGCGGGTGCAGCCCTTGTCGCGCAGCCGTGCCGCTTGCTCGGCGATCAGCGCGTCGTGGCGTGTACCGTCACCGGCGTTGAGCGCATCGAGTGCGCCTTCGGCCAGGGCGGTGTCGAGCGCGACGTCGGGGCCGAACTCCGGCGGCATCGACACCAATGTCGCGGCGAAGGTGGCGATGAGCCCGAGCTTGCCGATGCCTGCCTGGGCTTGCGCCACCATCGCCTCGTTCGGCTTCAATACGGGGATGCCCGGGTGCCGCGCCGCCACCGCTTCGATGCACGGTCCGAAAGCCGAGCAGGTGAACAGGATGCCGTCGGCACCGGTCGACACGGCGTAGTCGCCGAGCGCGATGAAGCGCTTGTGCATTGCCTCGTCCAGCCCGTTCCCGCTGCGGGCGAGGTCGGCCGAGAGGCTGTCGTCCATCAGGTTCATGCGGACGACTTCGGGCCAGTCGCGCGCGAAAGCGTCGTTGATCGGCGCGACCGAATGGGCCAGTGCGTGGATGAGAGCGATGCGGGTCATGGGACGAACGTTACACACCCAGGTAGCGTGCCCACAGCGAACGGTCTGCATCGAGTGCAGCCGAATCACCCTGCCACACCGCGCGCCCGCGCTCCAGGATGATGTGCCGGTCGGCCAGCGGCAGCAGGCGCTGCACGTACTTGTCGACCACCAGAATCGCTTCGCCTTCGGCCTTGAGCGTCGCGAGGCAACGCCAAATCTCTTCGCGGATGACGGGCGCCAGGCCTTCGGTGGCTTCGTCGAGGATCAACAGCCGTGGGTGCGTCGACAGCGCGCGGGCGATCGCCAGCATCTGCTGCTCGCCGCCCGACAGCTGGTTGCCGGCGTTGCCCTTGCGTTCGGCCAGGCGAGGGAACAGCCCGTAGAGCGCCTCGACGGTCCAGCGCGGTGCGCTCGCCGGCTTGCCCGACGCGGTCGCACGCGGCCGCGCGAAGGCACGCAGGTGCTCGTCGACGCTCAGGTTGGGGAACACGTGGCGCCCTTCCGGCACGATCGCGATGCCGCGCCGCGCGATGGCGTCCGGCCGCGTACCGCCGATGTCGGCCCCATCGAAACGCACGCTGCCACGCAACGGCTTGAGCGTGCCGGTCAGCACCTTGAGCAGCGTGCTCTTGCCCATGCCGTTGCGGCCCAGCAGCGCCAGCACTTCACCGGCTCGCACTGCGACGTCGATGCCGAACAGCACTTGGCTCGCGCCGTAGCCGGCCTCGATGGCGCTGGCTTCGAGCAGCGTCGCGCCGGAAGTTGAGGCGGTCATGAATGCCCTTCCGCTTCGGTGCCGAGATAGACCGCCTGCACGTCCGGATGCCCGCGCACTTCGTCGGCCGTGCCGGTCATCAGCACCTTGCCCTGCACCAGCACCGTCAGCCGGTTGGCGAGCCGAAACACTGCGTCCATGTCGTGCTCGATCAACAGGATCGCCATGTCGGCGCGCAGCGATTCGATGAGCGTCACCATGCGCGCGGATTCGTCCGGCCCCATGCCGGCCATCGGCTCGTCGAGCAGCAGCAGCTTGGGGTCGGCGGCCAGCGCGAGCGCTACGTCGAGCGCGCGTTGCGCACCGTGCGGCAAGGTGCCGGCGATGCGTTCGCGCTCGGCGCTGAGTCCGACGCGGTCGGCCAGCGCGATGGCGCGTTGCACCAAGGCCTGTTCGTTCGCGCGCGGCGCCATGAAGCGGAGGCTGCTGCCGGCGTGCGCTTGCGCGGCGAGCATCAGGTTGTCGTGCACCGTTTCCTTGGCGAACACGCGCGTCACCTGAAAGCAGCGCGACATGCCGGCCGACACGCGCTGGTGGTCGGTGAGTTTGGTGATGTCTTTTTCGTCGAGCAGGATGCG
>JAQGMP010000046.1 GCA_028292285.1 Variovorax sp.
GCAGCCGAAACAGGCCGAGCGGCATGAGCGGATGCCGGACGCGCGCCTCGATGCCGATGAACAGCGCGAGCAGCACGACGGCAGCGCCCAGCAAGCCCAGCGTTTGCGTCGACCGCCAGCCCGCTTCATTGCCGTTGACCACCGCATAGACCGCCAGCATGAGCGACGCCGTCACCGAGAACGCGCCGGCGATGTCGAGGCGCTCGCCTTCGGCCTGGCCGGGCGCATCGGGCAACAGCGACAGGCACAGCAGGTACACGCCGATGCCGATCGGCAGGTTGACCAGAAAAATCCAGTGCCAGCTCAAGGTGCTCGTCAGCAAACCGCCGAGCAGCACGCCGACACTGCCGCCACCGGCGCAGACGAAACCGTAGACGCCCATCGCTTTGGCGCGGTCGGCCGGCTCGGTGAAGAGATTCATGATGAGCGACAGCGACACTGCGGACACCACGGCGCCGCCCAGGCCTTGCACCGCGCGCGCGACAATCAGCAACGTTTGCGTACGCGCGAGGCCGCAGGCCAGCGATGCGACGGTGAAGAGCACCAGCCCGAGCAAAAAGAGCCGCCGGTGCCCGTACAAATCGCCGAGGCGGCCGCCGAGCAGCAGGAAGCCGCCGAAGGTCAGCATGTAAGCATTGACCACCCACACCAGCGACGTTTCGGAGAACCTCAGGTCGGCGCGAATCGAAGGCAGCGCGACGTTCACGATGGTCGTGTCGAGCACGATCATCAGCACGCCGAGGCACAGCACCATGAGCGCAAGCCAGCGCTTGCGCGAGTCGATCGGGCTGCTCATGCGTCAGGTGGGCGATGTCGGGTCGGACAGGCCCGCATTGACCATCCACGGTGTGCCGAACCGATCGACCGCCATGCCGAATGCCTCCGCCCAGAAGGTCTTGCCGAACGCCATGTGAACCTGCCCGCCTTCGGCCAGCGCATCGAAAACGCGCTTTCCTTCGGCGACATCGGGGTAGGTGAGGGTGACGGTAAAGCCCTTCATGCCGTCGTAAGGCATGCCCGAACCGTTGTCCGAGGCCATCAACACCTGGCCGTCGACCACGAGGCGCGCGTGCATGATTCGCTCGGCCGTGCCGGGCGGAAATTTGGCCGCGTCGAAGCCGGGCATTTCGGCATGCGTCATCATCATTTCGAGCTTGCCGTGCAATGCCTTCTCGTAGAAGCGCATGGCCTCGGCACAGTTACTTTCGAAGAAGATGTAGGGCTGAATGTTCACGGCGAAGCTCCTTGGGTTGTTGAAAAACGTCGGCGGCGTTACATGTTGTGTACGCCGTCCACAATAGAATAGCAAAGACACCGGACACTGTCCACATGGAGAAAGCAATGCGTCCCCGAGAGCACCTGGTGCCCCCCGACCCGATCGTCGTTCCCGCCCCGGCGCGCAGCACCTATCGGCACGGCGATCTCCATCGCGCCTTGCTCGACGCCGGCATCGAACTCGCGCGCGCCGGCGGGCCCGACGCCGTCGTATTGCGCGAAGCCACGCGCCGCGCGGGCGTGGTGCCCAACGCGGCTTACCGGCACTTCGCGAGCCGCCAGGAGCTGCTGCAGGCGGTACGTGCTGCGGCGGTGTCGGCCGTGGCGGTCGCGATGGAAGCCGAACTGGCCAAGGTGCCGCGCAAGCTGAAAGGCGCCGACGCCGCACGCGCGTCGCTGCGTGCGGTCGGCACCGGCTACATGCGCTTCGCACAGACCGAAACGGGCCTGTTCCGGATGGCATTCGTCGCGCCCGACAAGATCGACATCGCTCACGAAGACGCTAAGGCTGGCAACACCGGGCTCGACCCGTTTCAGCTGCTCGGCGCGGCGCTCGACCAGATGGTCGATGCCGGCGTGCTGCCGCCCGGGCGCCGGCCGGGCGCCGAATTTCTGGCCTGGGGCGCCGTGCACGGATTGGCGATGCTCACCATCGACGGCCCTCTGCGCGGACTGCCTGCCCTGCAGGCAGAAGCCATGGGACAGCGTCTGCTGGACATGGTGGAAAAGGGCATCTGAGGATCGACCGCTTACCGCTTCTAGCGGCAAAGTCCTACGCCGGACACTGTCCATTCGTATTAGTAAAAAAATGTGACATTTAGTATTCATGTTGCTATGATTTCCAGCGATGGCCAGGCTGTCTGGCAGTTGGAGAGCTTCATGAAGATGGACGAAAGCACCAATGTGGCGGTTGCGCAGACCCGCGCAAAGTGCCGGATGTGGCCCGACGACGCGGCGAACTTCACGACGTTGAAGATCGGCCAGTTGCGTCACAACTTCCACGAGCACCCGCTGCTTCAGCTCGCCGAACTCGAGCGGTTGGCAAACGACCTGATGCCGTTGCACCAATGCCGGTTCGTGCGACCGGGCATCACGCAGGCCTCGAGCTTCGCGCATGCCGATCAGCACCCCGATGGCCTCAGCATCGAGCAGGTGTTCAGTCGCATCGAAGAGCCGGGTTCGTGGATCGCCTTGTACAACGTCGAGTCGATCCCGCGCTATCAGGCGCTGCTGACCGAAATCCTCGACGCGATGCGGCCGGTGGTCGAGCGGGAGCAGGGCAAGATCTTCATGGAGACGGGCTTTATCTTCGTGTCGGCGCCGCCATCGGTGACGCCTTTCCATATCGATCGCGAGAACAACTTCTGGCTTCAGCTGCATGGCCGCAAGACCATGAACGTCTGGGACAACACCGACCGCACGACGATCCCGGCCGATGTGGTCGAGGACTACATCGTGGCGCACCAGGCCAAGAAGGTGCGCTTCAAGGAAGAGCTTCGTTCACGCAGCCACGAGTTCGATGTCGGGCCGGGCGACGGCGTTTATTTTCCGAGCACGTCGCCGCACATGACGAAGTCCGATCGCACCTGGGTGCGGCCGGGCGACGGCGTGTCGATCTCGTTCGGCGTCAATTTTTATACCGACCACACACGGCGCACGGCGCGCGTGCATCAGATCAACCGGCTGCTGCGAAAAGGCCTGCACCTGGCGCCCACATCACCCGGCCAATCGACAGCGGTGGATGCGGCGAAGGCACCGATGGGCAAGATGATCGGCGCCACGCGCCAACTCGGCAAAACGCTGTTGAGCCCGATCGTGCTGAAGAAGCCGGCGACGCCGCCGCCGCCCGGGTCTTACTGAGCGACCGATCGATCGACACCCAGCAGCGCGTGCAGACGCGTGCTGGTCGTCGTGTACTGCAGCGGGATCGACTTGCCCGGAAACACGATTTCAGTCGCGCCCCAGGCGGCGAGCGTCGCCTCGTGGAATCCGCAGACGATGAGCTTTTTCTTGCCCGGATAGGTATTGATGTCGCCGACCGCGAACACGCCGCGCTCGCGCGTTTCGAATCGGGCCGTGTCGACCGGCACCTGCTTGCGCTCGAGCGCCAGCCCCCAATCGGCGATGGGCCCCAGGCGCGGCGAGATGCCGAGGCACGCGATGAGCGCGTCGAGCGGCAGGTCGACCGTTTG